>NHEU02000015.1 GCA_002171495.2 Alphaproteobacteria bacterium TMED93 | reverse complement strand
CCAAAAGAAGAAATTTTTTCAGCTGTTTTTTTCAAAACATGAAAAGGAGATATTATTGGAGATTTATCTATTATTTTTTTATATGTAGATAACTGGGCATTAGCACAATGCATAGTTGATAAGAAAAATATTAAAGATATTATAAAGCTTTTCATTTTTATTTTAGTCCTACGCTTTTAAGCTTCTAGCCTCTCTTAATAGAAGTAACATTATCTCCCTGTCAACTTCTAAAACAGTCTCATAGGTATCATCACCTGTTGGATTTATTCTAACAGTCCTAGCTCCTCTGATTGTTCCTTTAACCATAGCTCTAAATGTATCATTTTGTGTTACTAAATCTATTACTGTTGTACTAGAATCTACTTTCAATCCATGAATTTGTTCTGCTAACTCTCTCATTGCTGACATTCTAGCAGCCCTAATAGCCATTAATCTCTTCTGTGCAATATTTTTACCAGGCTGTGTAGAAACAACTGCATATCCAACAGCAGTTATAGTAGGAATTTTTTCTACAGAAGCACTAAGAATTTCTTCAGTAGCTTTTATTACATCTTGGCCTTCTTCAGGTAAATTAATATTATCTATCTTTTCCTGTTTACTTGATATTGAATATGGAAAGCCTAAACCTGTATATTTATTTGAGCAACCATTTAATACAATCAAAGAAAAAATTAGTAATAAAGTAGTTTTTATCATTTTTATCTCCATTATTTTTTTGAGCTACTTGCATTAAATATGCCATATCTAAAATACTCATACTTAACTTTATTCAGAGCTTATTAAAATAATGGCATCAGTTTTGCTTCTAAACATTTTATGTATATTTTTTTAAAAAAATACCTATTTATTGGTTATTTTAAGTGTCAATTTTTTGAATTTAGAGGATAATAAAATTGGAATTAACAGAAAAAAAAGAAAAACTTAGTATTAGCAATATACTTTCTACAGTAAGTTTGCCTTTAGGTATCTTAATCTTAATGACCATGATGATTATACCACTGCCGCCAAGTTTACTTGATGTTTTTTTTACAACAAATATTTTAGTTTCACTTATAATATTAATGGTTGCTCTGCAAACCTTTAGACCTTTAGATTTTTCTAGCTTTCCTACAGTATTATTGTTTGCTACAGTTTTGAGACTTGGCTTAAATGTAGCTTCTACCAGAATAGTTTTAAGCAAAGGACATACAGGTACTGATGCTGCTGGTAACGTTATTGAAGCATTTGGTAATTTTGTTATTGGCAATGATTACGTAGTAGGAATATTTGTATTTGCAATTTTAATAATAATAAATCTCGTGGTAATAACTAAAGGAGCAGGAAGAGTTTCCGAAGTTTCTGCAAGGTTTACTCTAGATGCTATGCCAGGAAAACAAATGGCAATAGATGCTGATTTAGGAGCAGGAGTAATTAGCAGTGAAGAAGCAAAAGAAAAAAGAGAAAATATTGAAAAAGAAGCTGACTTTTATGGTGCCATGGATGGTGCTTCTAAGTTTGTTAAAGGAGATGCCATTGCTGCAATTCTTATTTTAATAATTAATGTTGTAGGAGGACTTATAATAGGAACCACTCAATATGATATGAGTTTTACTGGTGCATCTCAAAATTATGTTATTTTATCTGTTGGTGATGGTTTAGTAGCTCAAATACCCTCATTGCTTTTAGCAATGGCAACTGCTGTAATCGTTACTAGAATTTCTTCTAATTATGACCTATCTGAGCAAATTTCTAATGAAGTAGGGATGACAAAAGCTTGGTTGCCGGCAGCTGGTGTAATTTTACTAATAGGCTTCATTCCCGGTATGCCAAACCTACTATTTGTATTTTTTGGGTTGCTTGCTGCAGCTGCAGGATTTTATTTTTTTAAAAAGGAAAAGAGAAAAGCTGATAATCAAAATAATGTGACTGATTTAGAAAATGAAGCGGAGGAACAAGATAAAATTGAATTACAAGAAGTTACAGATAACTCAGCTGTTTCTATTCAACTAGGCTACGGTTTAATAAAGTTAGTAGATCAAGACAATACGGGACCCTTAGTATCCAGAGTTACCGGTGTTAGAAGGCAGGTTTCTAAAGAATTAGGTTTTATTTTACCTTCCGTTAGGATCACTGATGATTTAAGTTTAGGAGCTAATGAATACACTATTAAAATAGGACAGACTATAATTGGACAAAACCAAGTCTTTCCAGACAAACTATTAGCTATACCGGGTGATGAAAGTGATGTGAAATTATCTGGAATAGATGTAAAAGATCCATCATTTAATATGGATGCTACTTGGATAGAAAAGTTTCATAGAGATAAAGCAGAAAACTCTGGATATATGATAGTAACTCCAGAGGCTGTTATAGCAACTCACCTTAATCAAATATTATCTAAACATGCTGGAGACCTAATAGGACAAGATGAAGTGCAGGAATTATTAGATAATCTTCAAAAAACTTCTCCAAAGCTTGTTGATACAGTAATACCAAAAATTATACCTCTAAATCAACTAACGGGAGTATTAAAAATTCTTTTAACAGAAGCTGTTCCTATAAAAGATTTAAAAAGAGTACTAGAGTTGTTATCAAATATTAATGTAACTAATATGAGTGTAAGTGACATAGCAGAAACACTTAGACCTGCACTAATTGGTCTTTTAATTCAAAAAATATGTCCTTTAAATAAACCCTTATCTGTAATAACTCTATCTCCTGAAATGGAACAAATTATTATAAATGCTTTAAAAGATCAGAATAGTAACGGCCTAATGTTAGACCCTACTTTTACTCAAAATATGATAAAAGCAATTGCACAATCATACGAAAAATCAAATTCAGAAGGTAATAACCCTATATTCTTAACCTCTCCTGTGATTAGAAGAGAGTTATCTAATTTAATAAGAAATAATATAGAAGACCTAAATGTTTTATCATTCACAGAGCTTCCAGAAAATAGAAAAGTGCAGGTAGTTGCTACGATTGAGAATAGTAATAATAAAAAAATAAATAATGAGGAGAAAAAATAATGTTAAAAACCACTACTACTGTTAAAGCGAAAGATACTTCTTCTGCAATGGAAAAAGTCATTACAGAATTAGGAGAAGACTGCGTAATACTATCTACTAAAAAAAAGAATGGAATGATAGAAATGACAGCATCAAATCAAATGAAGTATAAATCGGCGGTAAAGAAAAGATATAATAAAGAAAAGTTTTCCAATATTTATAATTTAAAATCCGGTAAGTTAAAAATAAATAAAGAAAATATAAAAAAAGTTGAGCATAAAACTGACATTACTAGAAATATAAATCTGGATACAATTAATAAAATTATAAAACAAGAAACTTCCTCCTTACTAGAAAAGTTAGATAAAAAACTAGAAAATGTTTATTTAACTGATTATAAAAATGTATCAAAAAATATAATTTTTTCATATTATCTAAAATTAAAAGAATTAGGTTTTTCTAGTAAAGTTTTAGATAAATATCATGAAGCACTTGATAAAGAAGAAAGTTTTGAAGTATCTAAATATAAACTTTATAGAAAACTTTCAGAATTAATGGCTGCTCCCTACCCAGAAAGAATTTTCAATTCAAAACTTATTATGGTAACTGGACCTTCAGGTTCTGGAAAAACAGCAATGGCAGCAAAAATTACTTCTACAATAGTTGATAAATATGGAAGAAATAATATAGTATTAGCTGAATTATGTAGAAACAGTAACACAGCAACAGAAAACTTAAAATCCTATGCTAGATTGCTTAATATTCCTATAACTAATAGCTTACAAAATGGAGATTTGTCTGATACCATGCTATTGAATGATAATGCTAGAATTGTTGTAGATTTAGCAGGTAACATTGAGACAGGAAATAAAGTAATAGAAGAATTAGAAGAAAGACATGGTGATAAGAATATTTGTTCAATTTTATGTATACAAAGTGGTTCATCTCCTGAAATGATAGAGTCTACTTTAAGAAAAGTTAAGGCTCAAAGGCCTATAGTTGCCCTAACCAAATCTGATGAATGCAATATATCTGCAGCAACATTATCTCATCTAGCAGAGAAAAAAGCAAAAATAGGTTTAGTAAGTGGAACTAAATCTATAGTAGATTCACTTTTATTTACAGATGCAAATATATTGGCAAAATTTATGAAAGAAAACTTTTAAGGGAGAACCTCGTATGCCAACCTCACTATCTATTGCAAGCGGTAAGGGCGGAGTAGGAAAAACCACTTTTGCAATAAACCTTGCTATAATGCAGGCTAAAACTGCTAATTGTCTTCTCCTTGATGCAGATATGGGCATGGCCAATGCACATATTTTATTAGGTATAAACCCTGATTTAACAATAAAAGATTTTTTTGATGGAAGCTGTAGTTTAGAGAAAGTAATAACGGAAGGGCCAGAAAAACTAAAGTTCATATCTGGAGGTTCTGGAATTACCGAAATGCTAAACGTAGATAAAAATAAAAAACTAAACTTTATTAGATCTTTTGAGCAGCTTTCTGAAAAAATAGATAACTTAATCGTTGATGTAAGTGCAGGAGCAGAAGACTCATCTTTAAATTTATTATCAGCATCTGATAAAATTCTAATAGTTTTAATAAATGAACCTACAAGTTTCACAGATGCTTTTACATTGATAAAAGCTTGTCATTTAGAGTTTGGTTTGAAGGAATTTTGTTTAGCTGTTAACATGGCAAATAATGAATCCCACGGAAATGAAGTATATTCAAAGTTTAATAAAGTAATGAGAAAGTTCTATGATGTGAATATTACCTTTGTAGGAAGTATTCCCAAAAATAATAAAATACAGAAATCAGTCATACAAAAAAAACCTTTAATTTTGGATAAAAGTAATAAAGATTTTTATTTATTATTTGATAAAATGATAAATAAAATAAACAAAGCTCCTGAAAATAAGTTTGAAGGTATAAAGTTTTTTAACAATTTGTAGATTTATAATGGTAGCTTCTTACAAAAATATTACATTCTCAGATAAAGAAGAGTTAATTAAAAAAAATACATTACTAGTTAAAAAAATTGCTTGGCATTATCAAGGTAGAGTCAAAAATATTGTTGAAATAGATGATTTAATACAGATAGGGATGTTGGGTCTTATAACTGCAGCAAATAACTTTACAGAGAGGCCTGGAGTTAAATTTTCAAGCTATGCTAAAATACGTATAAAAGGCGAAATAGTAGATTTTTTAAGAAAGAATTCTAACCTTTGTAGAACAACTATAACTAATAAGCAAAAATTTGAAAAAGCAGTTGAAAGTCTAAGAAAAATTTACAACAGAGAGCCCAGTAATAGTGAAGTTGCAAAAACATTAGATATTAATATAGAAGAACTTTATACTTGGAAAGAAGCTTTTGCAGCAAACAGATTAGAAGATATAGAGTCTGTATATGATGAGTTTTCAATTTGGTTTCACTCAAGGGAAGATACACCTGAGGAAAATTTAACTGATAAAGAGTTAAGAAATGCATTATTAAAATCCTTACATAAATTGGAGAAATCTGAAGCCTTGGTAATTCAACTATATTATGTAGAAGAACTTAATGTATTTGAAATAGCAAAAATATTAGATGTATCCAATGGAAGAGTTTCACAAATTAAGTCTAAAGCTATTAAAAAACTTAGAGTTGAATTAACAAATATATTATAGATGTCTGATTGGTTGCATATTAAAAAATTAGAAATGCTAGTGGTCAATGCTAATTATAACCAAATGTATGATAATAACTTAGAAGAAATTTTTTTATCCTGTACACTTTTGAATATAGCTAGAGGAAGATGCGAAGTAACTTTATTAAAGGTTTTAAATTCTCCATTTAATAAAAAGTTGCTAATTAGTTCAAAAAAAGCATTAATGAAAGCCCATATTGAGCTTGATAAAAAATATTTTAATAATTTGATTGAAACATTTTTTAAATACAGCAATCAAAAGTCTAAGAAAATAAAATTAACTTTTTTAATGGATAAAGCAGTTGCCACAGATAGTGGAGGCATACTAAGTTTAGATGATGATTTAGAAACCGATATTAAAGAAATGAAATTTAATATCCCTATTTTTTAAGTATTTAGTTATTAACCCATAAGTCGTCTAGTAACTTCTACATTGCTTTGTAGAATTCTTGCATTGCCATTGAATGCTTGCTGTGTTTTTATTAAATTTACCATTTCCATAGATATATTTGTATTAGAGCTTTCTAATGAACCTGCTAATATTTTTCCAAAATTAGAAGCCATGGCTTTTCCTAGTATTTGCTCACCACTTTTTTGAGTAGCCTGATATGTGTTTGACCCTTTAGATTTAAGTTCAGTTTCGTTATTAAATTTAGCTAAAGCTATTTGTCCTCTTTGTACTATAGTATTTAAGCCATAAGTAGTTTCAATCATTCCTCTATTGTTAACATTTATTTGTGACAATAATAATGTTCTGCCATCATTGCTTTCAATAGTTAATGGAACATTAATAGGTAATGCTGCACTATCATTTATACTTCCATCTTCATTAATAGTATAACCAGCTACGTTAAAACCCTCTGTAGTTATTAAATTGCCACTAGCATCTAGGCTAAAAGAACCATCTCTAGTAAACCTTGGATCAGCATCTTCTCTAGGAGATAAAACAAAGAAACCTTTTCCATTTATTGTCAAATCTAATGCAGATCCAGTTAATATGGGAGAGCCCTGTTTCATGATTTTTTGAGTACCCTGTAACATAGTACCTAAACCACCTTTTGACTTTGGAGATGATGAAAGTGCTTTAGAATAAAAATCAACAAACTCAGACCTGCTACGTTTAAATGCATTTGTATTTGAATTAGCAATATTATTAGAAATTACTCCTAATTCTTTTCCTATAGCATCTAAACCATTTCTAGTAATATTAAACATTTTTATCTCTTTTACGAAATGTGTTGCAAATTCAATACCATTTATTATTTTGTAAGTAGTTGAAAAAAAAAAAAAATGAGTGATAAAAAAAATTCAACAGCTTTGGTTCCAAATAGAAAACCAAACACCTTGCCTGTTCCTGTAAAAAAGGGAGAACTTAAAACACCCTTTTCTTTAGTAGATCAAGCAATCTACTTAAATAATAAGAAAGATGTACAGGCAATTTTACCAGATGTGTTAGGAAGAGTATTAGCTAGGATTTGGATNGATGCNGAGTTCCGTGATGCTTTTAANTCTAACCCACAAAAAACCTTGGAGTTTCATGGCATCTTTTTNCCAGCAGAGATGACATTGGANTTTCAAAANCCTAATTCAGATAGACCTAGAATCGTAGTTTATGAAAAAAGAGAAGGAATAAAATTTAGATTAAGAGTTTTACACCTTCAACTAGTTATGATTGCAGGTAGATAGGTAATGAAAGGTTTTTTTTTACCTTTATTATTGCTTAAATTTTTTATTATAAATATTTTATATAGTCAAATACCTAATATTGAAAATAGAGATAAGAAAAAAATAAAAGATGATATACTAAACACTTATTATAGNAGTATGAATAAGTGGGATATTTCATTTCAAGACCTTTTAGAAAATAAATCTGGAGCAGCATGTATAGAATGGCCCCTAATNACAAAAGCTTTTTTATCTAAGGGAATTTTTGATGCCTTAGGATATAGTCAAAATATACCCAATAAAAAAGCATCTGAAATCGCAGCAATTTCAGGNTGCAACAAAATGAAAGACTATTATCAACTAGAAGGAAAGTGTGAATGTGAAGTCATTGTAGTAAATGATGACAATAAAGTAGTTTTACCTGTAAAAGAAATAAATATAGACAATGATTTTAATGAAGCTATCAAATTCTTCAAGAAACAAGATTATATAAATGCATTAAAATTCTTTAAAAAACTTTCTGAGTTAGGACATGCAAAATCTCAATTCAATTTATCTCTAATGAATTTAAAAGGATTAGGTATAACCCAAAACTTTAGTAGAGCATATTTTTGGGCTTTAGCTTCCAAGCTATATGGAGAAAAGAAATCTGTACTCATAATTCAGCAATCAAGATATAAGATATCAAAAGAAGAGAAAAGCGAATTAGAAAATGAGCTTAAAGAGTATCTAGAAAATATATCTGAAATTGGAAATACTCATGGATTTTTACCTTTGGCAAGATGGTATTTAACAGTACCAAAAAAACCTGACTATATAAATAGTTATAAGTGGCTCTCTATTGCTACAGCATTTAATTTAAAGAATGCTAAAGAGGCTAGAGACAAAATTAGTACTTATGTTAAAAAAGAAAGCCTGACAAGCATCCAAGAAGAAGCAAAAGATAGTTATGAGATGATTAAAAAGAATATACAGTCTAAAATAGAACTTGATGGAGAATAAAATGGAATATACAGTAAAGTGGATTATAAATGGAGAAATCAAAGTTGAAGCAAATAATAAAGATGAAGCAGAAACAAATATTAAAAATAAGTTAAAAGCCCTAATAGAAAATAATAATAAAACTTTTACTGATTTAGGAGCTACTGCTATTCAAGGAAGCGCTAATCTAAAAAATTAAAATGAATTTAATTAAAACAAGAAAGAGACTTTGGGAAATCCTAGAAAAAGGAAATGAAAACGACAAAGTAAGCGTATATACTGATATTTTTTTAATAACCCTGATTATTCTTAATATAACTGCTGTACTACTAGAAACTGTAGATAGCATATATTCTGTACATAAATTTAAGTTTTTAATTTTTGAACGTGTTTCAACATTCATTTTTCTAGTTGAATATTTACTTAGAGTTTGGGTCTCTATAGAAGACGAAAATAAATCAAAAAAAACTACTAAATTATTAGTAAGAATTAAGTATATGTGCACCTGGCCAGCTATAATTGACCTGCTAGCTGTTTTATCTGGCTTAATTGGAATGATATTTGAAGCAGACCTGAGGATTTTAAGAGCTCTCAGAATGCTTCGTTTATTAAAATTTAGTAGATATTTTAAAGTTATGAATTTATTATTAGGGGTTTTAAAAGAAGAACGACAATCATTTCTTGCAGCAATGTTTCTATTAACTATTGCGATGTTAATAGCATCAACTGGAATATATATTTTTGAAAAGGATGCTCAACCTGATAAATTTGGCTCAATACCTGAGGCAATGTGGTGGGCAGTTGCGACCCTTACAACTGTAGGATACGGCGATGTTACTCCTATAACTGCTATGGGGAAAATATTTGGAGCATTAATTACTGTAATTGGAATAGGAACAGTTGCTTTACCCTCGGGTATTCTTGCCTCCGGATTTTCAGATCAACTGAAAAGAAGAAAAAACACTTATGAAAAAGAATTATCTCTTGCAATGCAAGATGGTATTATAACTAAAAAAGAAAGACACAAACTTGAAAAAATAGCTGAAGACATGAACCTTTCTATAGATCAAATAAAACTAATGGAAAAAAGGTTAAAAGACTCTTAATTTAATTGTCCTTTAAAATTACTAAGATTCATAATTATACCAAAAGATATCATAGTTACTAACATAGCACTTCCTCCATATGAAACTAAAGGTAAAGGAACACCTACAACTGGAATTAATCCTATTACCATTGATATATTAACTATAAAATACAAAAAAATATTAGTAGTTAAACCTGCTATAGTTAATTTAGTAAAAGTATTGTTTGCCCTATATGAACTAATAATCCCATAACATAATACATAAGAATAAANTAAAACTAAAATTAATGAACCTAAAAAGCCAAATTCCTCTGAAAAAATTGANAATACAAAGTCTGTATGCATTTCTGGAATAAACTCTAAATGACTNTGACTTCCCTTAATATAACCTTTTCCAAAGAAACCTCCTGANCCAATAGCTATTTTTGACTGAGCTATATGATAGCCACTTCCCAAAGGATCTTGNTCAGGATTTAAAAAAGTTAATATTCTTTTCTTTTGATAATCATATANTANATTCCATAATAANGGTGCTAGTGANGTNGNAAAAATAATAGAAAAAAAAATATACCATATTCCAATNCCTGAGAGAAAAATTACTGTTAAGCNAGATANTAAAATTAAAAGACCNGTTCCTAAATCAGGTTGATTTATTACAAATGCAAAAGGAATAAATAATATTATAATAGGAAAANTTACNTTTAATANATTATTATTACTTATAAANTAATAATCNTGATAATATCTACTNANGGCTAAAATTANAGCNAGCTTTGAAAGNTCNGANGGTTGNAANGTAAAGCCTGCTATAGATAACCATCTATTAGAACCNAAAACATCATTTCCTAAAATNAATACTGANATTAATAATAAGATTGAGAAAAANTATANTATATAACTAGTTTTATATATAAAATTTATACTAATAAAACAGGTTATGAAAAGAGCTANAGAAGATATAAAATATTTAANAAGGTGTGANCTTACNAACGGATAAAAACTTCCCTGAGAAACTGAATATANTATTAATCCNCCTGTNAAAGCTAAGAGNGTTAAAAAAAAATAAACTANCCAATTTATTTTTAAAAAANNATTTTTNATATTATTAGNNTTATAATTTGTTAAATTATTCATTATACATCAATTAAATTTAGTNTTTCGCACAGATCCTTAGCNATTGGTGNNGCACTTTTAGANCCACTACCTCCATGCTCCACTACTANACAAAATCCATATTTTGGTTTTTTATGAGGATANTACCCCNCAAANAATGCATGGTCTCTCTGATNTCTAGGCAAGTCTTCATTTTTAATNATNCCATCTTCTCTTTCTTTCATACTTATTCTTCTTACTTGAGANGTAGCTGTTTTTCCNCACATTAGCTTTTCAGGGTTATAAACTCTNGAAAAATAAGCAGTTCCNATTGAGGAATTAACGNCATCATACATACCTTNTTTTATTAAAGAAATTCCTTCCTTATTAAAATCNTTGATATCATTATCTTCTTTCATNTTTAAATNTTGTTTTATTATNGTNGGTACGANTTTTTTACCATCNGCTGCTATTCTGCTTATCATTACAGCTAATTGCAAAGGGGAAGATAAAGAAAANCCCTGNCCNATACTAGTTACNATTGTATCNGTTTTNGTCCAACTTNTTCCAAATTGTTCTTTTTTCCAAACCTTAGATGGTATTAANCCTTTNGATGAATTAAAAATATCATTAAGNTACNCTTCTCCNAGACCGAATTTTTTTGCTGNTTCATTNATATTATCTATACCTACTTTAAGTGATAAGTCATAAAAATAACAATCACAAGAAACAGCGAGGGCCTGTCTACAATTTACAAACCCATGCCCTTTATCATTCCAGCAATGAAAAATTTGATTTCCAAACTTAAAAGAACCATTACAAAAATATCTTTTATTTGANTTAAANTCTTTTAAAGAATATGCAGCTAANACTACTATCAACTTAAATATTGAACCAGGAGGATAAGTGCCTTTAGTAGCTCTGTTAAATAAAGGATTAAGATTATTATTNATTATTTCTTTCCATTTATCTGGATGCATTTCNCCAATAAANTCATTNGAATCAAAACTAGGCTTTGAAACTAANGTTAATATTTCTCCTGTATTNATNTTTAAAACTACAATAGAACCAGCATTTTCTCCTAATCTATTAAAACTAAAGTCTTGTANNTTTTTTGATATTGATAANTNAATGTCATTTCCAGGAATTCCATTAACTTTAGAAATTGAATTTACTACTCTNCCATGTGCATTTACTTCCTCTCTTTTATATCCAAATTTTCCTTGCAAGCCATTATCATAGGCTGCCTCAATAGCTANTTTTCCTACCCTTGCNTCATCTACTTTANATAATTTTTGATTNNTATTTNTGTCAGGCTTTCCTACATANCCTANTACATGCGANGTAGCTATAGAAATATATTTCCTAACTAAAANCATCTCTATATACACTCCNTCTAATTCAGTTATATTTGATGATANTTTTGCTACTTCNCTCCAGCTCATGTTTTNTTTTACTAATACTNTNNTTTTATTTTCACNTATTTGTTTTCTTAATTCTNNTTTTNTAANTTCCTGAANNTCTANATAATTAAAAANTTTTTCTATTGCTTGGAGTTTGTTTNTAATATTATAACTTTTAAAAATAAGTTGNTATTGCTCTTCNTTNTCGGCTAACAAGTTTTTATCTCTATCAAAAATTAAACCCCTAGNNGGTNCTATTAAACTAAGNTTNACNCTGTTATTATCTGCNAATTTTTTGTATTTTTCTGATTGTNTTATTTGTAAATTATAAAGTCTATTTATAACAACAGAAAAAGTTATTAGCTTTANAGANCTTAATAGAAATAACCTTCTATTAAATATTATGCTATNTTGTTTTTTAGGTTTCAGCATANTATTTTTCTAATGANNTGNTTTTGNATACCCAATAAAAAAAAACTGCAAAAGCTGGATATAAAAGTATTGTAGAAATTATGTTNAACAAAAAATAATCAGATNTAATNACTTTTGAATAGTATATANATAAAAATAAGTTATTAAAAANATAAAATACTAAAATCAAAATTGTAGCAGCTAATACGTTTTCATAGAAAAAGGTAATCTGAAATTTTTCTTTCACTTTAAGTGTGACAAATCTCATAATTGAAAAAAGTAATAGATAACTCCCAATAGGCGTTCCCATTAAAAAATCTGTTAGTATACCTATGAGAAAGAATTGTACTGGGCCAAAATATCTACCTAAGACCAAACTCCAAAATAAAATACATATTAAAGGAATAAACGAAAAAGTCATTGCATATCCATTAGGAGGATGAATTGTTGAAGAAATACTTGCTAATATAATAGTCAAATAAAAAGGAATATATTTAATGAAGATTTCTTTTTTATTAAAAAAGCTAATCATTTATGGTCATAACTCACTATTATAATTATAAAGAATTACTTTTAAAGTACTCAGCTTATCCCAGTCTTTTGTAGGCAATATATTGAGGTTTTCTTTATTCTCATTTATTATATTAGAAAAAAGCCCTACTGGAATTCCTCTAGGAAGAATTCCTCCTTCTCCTGACGTCATTAACCTCTCTTCATTTTCTAAATACACTCTTTTTTTTAAAAACTTTAATTCTAGCAAATCAGAGTTTTTTCCCACTAATATTGCTCTGTGTAAACTATTTTCAAAATAAACAGGTATTTGAGAATTAATATCAGTAGTTAATAGAACTCTAGATGCATTCCTTCCTATTTCAACTATTCTTCCAATCATTCCCCAGTTATTTAAAACTGGATTTCCTACTCTAACTCCATTATTTAAACCTACATTGATAGTTATTGTTTTTACATAACTTCCTCCAGAGTTTGATATAACTCTAGCAGTTATAAATTTTTCATTAGTTTTTTTTTTACTATTTAAGAGTTTTTTTAATTCCTCATTCTCTGATAGTAATTCTAAAGCTAAATGTCTCCACTTATATAATGATTGATTTTCTTCCTTCAAATCCTGATTTTCTGAATATAAATATACTAAATCATTAATCTTATAAAAACCTTCAGAAACAGAGTTTACTGGCTTTCCTAATATTGTTAAAAACCCTGAAGTCGTATCAAGAAAAAGTGATTTAAAGAAAATTAAACTTTGCTCATTTACTTTACCTACTAATAATAATAATATTGAAAAAATTATTAAAATAGTAGTTCCTATTCCATGAGCTTTTTCCTTAGCATATGTTGTTAATTTTAAAAGATATGATTTATTTATAGACCTATGCATAAAAAATTTTAATATGCTGTATCTAAAACTTGACCTAAATTTTTCATATTTTCAAGAGCAGTTCCAGTACCTAAAGCAACTGACAACAACGGGTCTTCAGCTATAGAAACTGGTAGCCCTGTTGATTGTCTCAACACAGTATCCATCCCATTTAACAAAGCGCCTCCACCTGTAAGCACTATGCCTTTATCAACAATATCTGCAGCAAGTTCTGGTGCGGTATTTTCTAAAGCAGTTTTAACTGCATCAATAATTCCACCTACAGGTTCAGATAAACTTTCTGCAACCTGTCTTTCCGTTAATATAACTTCCTTTGGTACTCCATTGATAAGGTCTCTTCCTTTTATTTCCATGGACTTTCCATCTCCACTCTCAGGTGGGCAAGCAGTACCAATTTCTCTCTTTAGTTTTTCAGCACTAGCCTCTCCAATTAAAAGATTGTGATGTCTTCTCATATATCCAATTAATGCATCATCCATGTGATCTCCTCCAACTCTGACTGACCTTGCATACACAATTCCTCCTAAAGAAAGTACAGCAACTTCTGTTGTACCTCCTCCTATATCAACTATCATCGAACCAGTAGGTTCGGTAACAGGTAATCCTGCACCTATAGCAGCTGCCATTGGTTCTTCTATTAGAAATACTTTTCTTGCTCCTGCGCTTTCTGCAGATTCCTGTATAGCTCTTCTTTCTACAGCAGTTGAGCCATGAGGTACACAAATCACAATTTGAGGAGAAACAAATGCTCTTCTATTATGAACTTTTCTAATAAAGTGCTTAATCATTTCCTCAGCAACCTCAAAATCAGCAATAACACCATCTCTTAAAGGTCTAATTGCTTCAATATTACCAGGTGTTCTTCCTAGCATTTCTCTGGCTTCATTTCCTACTGCTATTACCTGTTTTCTATGGCCAGCATTATTAAGGACTGCTACAACTGAGGGTTCATTTAAGACTATCCCTTGTTCTTTTACATAAACTAAAGTATTAGCTGTACCCAAATCTATTGCCATATCAGCTGATAAAAAACCTATGATCTTATTTAACATTTTTCTCCTATCTAATAATTAGTTGAACTAGAAATACCTATACCTGAGGTTCTTTTTTTTCTTTTTTCAATTAACTTATTTAAAGCTACAATATAAGCATTTGCTGATGCAACCATTGTATCAGTATCTGATGCTAATCCGTTCACACTTAACCCGTCCTCGTTTAATCTAACTGTTACTTCTGCCTGAGCATCAGTACCTTTAGTAACAGCATGTATTTGAAATAGCTCTAGTTTAGCATTATTTTGTATCACTGAATTGATTGCTTTAAATATAGAGTCTACTGGCCCATTTCCTGATTTAGATTTTTCAATTATCTTTCCTTTATAATCAATTTTAACAGAAATTTTTGGGTTTCTTGTACTGCCGCAGTTAACATCTAAGTTTATTAGTTTAATAATTTCATCATTTAAATTAACTTCATTATCAACCAAGGCAACTAGATCTTTATCATAAATATCTTTTTTCTTATCGCTTAAGTCTTTAAATCTTTTAAATGCTTCATTTACAAAGTTGTCTCCTAAGTTATAACCCATTTCTATTAGTTTTTGCTTAAAAGCATGTCTGCCTGAATGTTTTCCTAATACCAACTTAGACTTACTTAAGCCTACGCTTTCAGGACTCATGATCTCATAAGTTTTATTATGCTTAAGCATTCCATCTTGATGAATTCCGCTTTCATGAGCAAACGCATTAGCTCCTACTATTGCTTTATTAGGCTGCACAGCAAACCCAGTAATTGAAGATAATAGTCTCGAAGACTGAACTATCTCCTTTGTATTAACATCCGTATGAAAAGGAATATAGTCTTTGCGAGTTTTTATAGCCATTACTATTTCTTCCATAGATGCATTACCAGCTCTTTCACCT
Organism: Alphaproteobacteria bacterium TMED93; assembly: GCA_002171495.2. Classification (GTDB taxonomy): domain Bacteria; phylum Pseudomonadota; class Alphaproteobacteria; order TMED109; family TMED109; genus JAYYAX01. The sequence continues at coordinate 14,466 of NHEU02000015.1, read as the reverse complement.
ATACCATTTATAGTGCATTCTACTTGTCTTGCACCTGCGTCAAGAGCAGTTAAAGAGTTAGCTACTGCTAAACCTAAGTCATTATGACAATGTACAGAAATTATTGCTTTGTCTATATTAGAAACTTTATTTCTTATTTTATTTATTAACTCCTTAAATTCACCAGGAATAGAATATCCTACTGTATCCGGGATATTAATTGTGTTAGCTCCACTTTTAATTGCAATTTCTACACATTGACACAAAAAATCAAGGTCTGACCTTGACCCATCTTCTGCGCTCCATTCAACATCATCACATAAATTTCTAGCGTAAAGAACACTTTCCTTTATATTTTCTAAAACTTGTTCCCTTGACATTCTTAATTTGTATTTCATATGCAGGTCACTTGTAGCTATAAAGGTATGAATTCTAAAATTAAGAGCAGACTGTAGTGCCTCATGGGCTCTATCTATATCGTCCTTAGCTGCTCTAGCTAAGGAACATACTTTAGTATTTTTTGCAATTTTAGAGATTTCTTTAATTGCTTCAAAGTCTCCATCAGAAGCTATAGCAAAACCTGCCTCTACTATATCTACATTTAGGGCTTGAAGCATCTCAAAAATTTTAAGTTTCTCAGAAAGATTCATTGAGCAACCTGGAGACTGCTCACCATCTCTGAGAGTCGTATCAAAAATTAAAATTTTATTATTTTTCAACATATTGCATTTAAGCAAATTTTTTAAGTTTATGCAATATAACTATTTTAAGAAAAATATTTTTAGTTTTTTTTGGTATCAACTAGCTTATTTTTTCCTATCCAAGGCATCATGTCTCTAAGTTTTTTTCCTATTACTTCAATACTATGTTTTTTAGATTTATTTCTCATTGCTTTAAAATGAGGTTGATTAACTTCACACTCCATCATCCAATCTCTAGTAAACTTGCCTGATTGAATATCTGATAAAATCTTCTTCATTTCTTTTCTTGTTTCCTGATTAATTATTCTTTTACCTGAAACATAGTCTCCATATTCGGCTGTATTTGAAATTGAATATCTCATATTTGCAATACCTCCTTCATACAATAAATCAACAATAAGTTTAACTTCATGTAAACATTCAAAGTAAGCCATTTCAGGGGCATATCCAGCATCTACTAAAGTCTCATAACCAGCAGTTATTAATTCAGTTAAACCACCACATAAAACTACCTGCTCTCCAAATAAATCAGTTTCACATTCTTCTCTAAAGGTGGTTTCAATCATTCCAGATCTACCTGCGCCAAGTCCAGATCCATAAGCCAAAGCAATTTCAAAAGCATTGCCAGACTTATTTTGATATATCGAAATTAAAGATGGAACTCCCCCTCCCTTTTGATATTCAGATCTAACAGTGTGTCCAGGACCTTTTGGAGCTATCATAAAAACGTCTATGTCTTCTCTTGGTTCTATTAAGCCATAATGAATGTTTAATCCATGAGCAAAAGCCAGAGCAGAACCACTTTTTAAAGTATTGTGGATATGATGCTTATATAATTTACCTTGAATTTCATCGGGAGTTGCCAACATTAAAATATCAGAATTTTTTGATGCCTCATCAATTGAAATTACATTAAATCCTGCACTTTTAGCTTTACTTACTGATAAAGAGTTTTCTTTAAGGGCTATGTTAACACTTTTAACACCACTATCCTTTAAATTAGCAGCATGAGCATGGCCTTGACTACCATATCCTACTATAGTAACAACTTTATCCTTAATAAGGTTAAAGTCTGCGTCTTTGTCATAGTATACTTTCATTTTTTCTCCTTAAATAATTTTTGTACTTCCTCTGCTAATAGCAACAGATCCAGTTCTTGCAACCTCTACAAGACCTAAATCTTTCATTAAAGTTATAAATGCATCAAGCTTGTCAGAGGATCCTGTTAACTCAAAAATAAAGGACTCTTTAGTGCTATCAACTACCTTTGCTCTAAAAATATCAGCAGTTCTAAGTGCCTCTACCCTTTTCTCACCTTTAGATTTTACCTTTGCAAATACTAGCTCTCTTGATACAAATGTTCCTTGCATTCCTAAATCTAGCACCTTATGAACAGGAACTAGCCTTTCTAATTGAGCTTTAATTTTATTAATAATTCTTTCTGTTGCTGATGTAGTGATAGTTATTCTTGATAGGTTTTCATCTGTTTCTACTTGAGCTACAGTAAGACTGTCTATGTTGTACCCTCTTGCCGAAAACATTCCTACCACTCTAGCTAATGCACCTGCCTCATTATCTACTAGAATAGATAAAGAGTATGCTCTGGTATTGTCTATTTTATTACTATCTTTTTCGTATATCAATTAGCTACTCCTTTTCCCCAAATAGCAGACATTTGATTAAAAATTTCTTCAAATTTAAGTTCTACGTTTTTTTCTATTTCTTCTAAGTTATCATTACCTGCTAGTTTAGCTAACCCATGTATCATAGCCCAGGCAGTCATTGAAGCTCCTTTTTCAGTTACTCTCACTCTACTCCCATCCTTAAACTTTTCTTTAACTATGTCAAGAAATTGTGAAGAAATACTATCTATCAGTTTTTTAATTTCTAAATTTTTCTTACTAAACATTAATGAAAACAACTCTTTCTCCTCAAGAGAAAATTTTAAATAAGCTCTAGCAGTATAAGATAATTGTTCTGAAGGTAAACTTTTTTTTAGTTTTTCATTTTTCATTTTTTTTAATAAATTGTCTGTTCCTATATTAATTAATTCTTTGAATAATTGATTTTTACTTTTGAAATGATTGTATGGAGCAGAAGAAACTACCCCAAGATTTTTTGCTATTGTTCTAAAACTAAGCTTATCAGCTCCAACTAAGTTTAATTGCTGAAGTGACTCTTTAATAATTTCTAGCTTTAAATTACCGTGGTGGTATCTTTTTCTTGACATTAAGCTTACCTAATATTCTATACTAACATTTTTCCTTTCTTTGTGGATGTTGGAACTTTATCCTTATCATTAAGTTTCATTTCATTATGAGCAGCACCTGATGGTATCATCGGGAAAACATTTTCTGCTTTATCTATACATATATCTGCTAATACAGGACCCTTATGATTTATCATTTCTTCAATTGCTTTTTCCAATTTTTCTGGTTTGCTGACTCTGATTCCTTTAATTCCGAAACTTTCTGCAAGTTTTACAAAATCAGGTAAAGACTCAGTATAACTTTCAGAATATCTTTTACCATGAAAAAACTCTTGCCACTGTCTCACCATCCCCAAATAACTATTATTCATAATAAATACTTTAACTGGCAAATTGTATTGTTTTAAAGTTGAAAGTTCTTGCATATTCATGAGAAAGGATGCCTCTCCAGCTACACAAACTACTAGTGACCTTGGGTTAGCAATTTGAACTCCTATAGAAGCTGGAAACCCATATCCCATTGTTCCTAAACCGCCTGACGTCATCCATCTATTTGGTTTGTTAAACCCTATAAATTGTGCAGCCCACATTTGATGTTGTCCTACCTCTGTAGTTATAAAGAAGTCTCTATTTTTAATTTTGTTATTTAAAACTTTAAGTGCTTGTTGAGGTTTTATAACTTCTTTAGAATTAACAAAGCTAAGACAATCTTTACCTCTCCACTTTTTTATATCTTTCCACCAATTACTTCTTGTATAATTTATTGGTTTAAAGCCACTGGCTTTAATATTTTTATTTATACTTTTTAAAATTTTTCCTGCGTCACCTATTAATCCAATATCTACTAAAACATTTTTATTTATTGAAGAAGGGTCAATATCAATATGAATTTTTTTAGATTTGGGAGAAAATTTATCTAATCTTCCTGTAATCCTATCATCAAATCTTGCTCCAATATTAATCATTACGTCACAATCATGCATGGCCATATTGGCCTCATACGTTCCATGCATTCCTAACATTCCTAAAAATAAATCACTTGATGCTGGAAAAGCTCCAAGTCCCATTAATGTAGATGTCACAGGAAAATTACTTAAGTTAGAAAAGTTTTTCAATTCTTTTATTGCACTAGCACCAGAATTAATTAATCCTCCTCCAATATAAATAATAGGTTTTTTTGCTTCCATTATAAGTTTTGAAGCTCTGTTTATTTCATTTGTATTACATAAAAAGGTTTTTTTGTCTTTATATAAGTATAATTTTTTAATACTCTTACTCATATCATTTATAAAAGCTGTCTTATCATTTTGTACATCTTTTGGTAAATCTACAACGACCGGCCCAGGCCTTCCACTCTTAGCTATATAGTAGCCGTCATATATGACTTTTTGTAGATTGTTTACGGACTTGACTAAAAAGTTATGTTTAGTACAAGACCTTGTTATTCCTAAAGTGTCAGCCTCTTGAAAAGCGTCTGTGCCTATTAAATGAGTTGGAACCTGTCCTGTTAAGCATAAAACGGGAACACTATCCATTAATGCATCTGTTAAGCCAGTAACTGCATTAGTAGCTCCAGGCCCTGAAGTAACCAAAACTACTCCAACTTTTCCAGTAGATCTGGCATAGCCCTCTGCCATATGAACAGCACCTTGTTCATGCCTAACTAAAATGTGTTTTATTTTATTTTGTTTAAAAATTTCATCATAAATAGGAAGTATAGCTCCGCCAGGGTAGCCAAAAATATATTCTACTCCTAAATCNCTNAGNNTTTTTATTACGATATTTGCACCAGATAAAATCATTNTTTNTTTTTAAATTACACACTAAGTTATTTTAGATAAAGTTTCCAGTATTAAAGAGGATTTTTTATATGAGTCCACTTTAATTTGCTCTTCATATCTATTATTAAACCAAGTAAATTGACGCTTAGAATATTTTCTAGTATTGCTGATTATTGTTTTAGACATATCTAATAAAGAAATTTTGTTTTTTAAATAAGCATCTATTTCTTGATATCCAATTGCTTTTTTAATATTACAATTTTGTACTTTTTTATAATTTCTTTTAAATTCATCTATAACACCTATATTTAGCATTTTTTCTAATCTAGAAGTGCAATTAATTAATATTTTTTCTTTTGAAGGGGCTAAAAGAACCTTAAAAAAATCGAAACTTTGATTTTCCATTCTTTTTTTATGAAAGAAAGATATATTTTTTTTAGTTTCAAAATATACTTCAATAGCTCTAGTAATTCTTAACTTATCATTATAATTTATTTTTTTTGCGTATTTAGGGTCAATATCCATTAAATAATCATATATATTTATGAGGTTTTTTTGTAAAAATAATTTTTCAACTTTATTTTTTGTTTTTTTAGTTATATTGGGAATATTACTAATTCCTTTACTTATAAACTCTAAATAAAGACCAGTTCCTCCTACAATTATTGGAGTTTTTTTATCTAAAAGAACTTTTTTAATTTTTTTAATTGCATCTTTTAACCAAATTGAACCATTATAACTTTTATTTGTTTCAAAATATCCATACATGTGATGTTTTACAGAATTTTTAAAAGATATAGGAGGTTGAGAAGTTAATATTGGAAAGTTTTTATAAACTTGCATGCTATCTGCATTTATAATTTCTCCATCTATTAATTTAGCTAAGTCCAATGCAAGATCTGATTTTCCTGACGCTGTTGGACCTCCAAGTAAAACTATTGTTTTTTTTTTATATAATTTGCTTTTCATTATGTTTTAAAAGTATAAATAATAATTATGAGTAAAAAAAACTTTACTGCAGTAATTACTTTGGTATCTATTAATCAACTAAGTTACGCAACTGATAATAATTATATAAATAATATAATAAAAAAATATAATATTAAAATTCTAAAAACTAATAAACTTTCTAAATTAGTTAAAGATTTTTTTTTTAAAGTAGATTTAATAACATTTAAAAATTTAAAAAAAGCTTTTAAATCTCATTTATTTAAAGGTTCAGACATATGTATTCAGGAGAATAAATATAGAAAGAAAAAAGTTATTGCTTGCGACATGGATAAAACCATAATTAACATTGAAACAATTGATTTAATAGGCGAAAAGATTTTAAATAATAATAAAATAGCAGAATTGACTAAAGAGGCTATGAGTGGTGGTATAAATTATAATAGTTCAATTATTCAAAGAACTAAATTTTTAAAAGGCATATCAATTAATGAAATAAAAAAAACAGCTAAATATATTAAGTTTACTAAGGACGCAGATGTTGTTATAAAAACTCTTAATAGTCATGGTTGTCATACTATGCTGATTTCAGGGGGTTATGAAATTTTTGCTAACATTATAGGAAAAAAAATAGGTTTTAAAGAAATTATTAGTAATGTACCTATTTCTAAAAATGGTGTACTAACTGGTAGTTTAAAAGGTAGTATTGTAGACGGAAAAGGAAAACTTAGTTATTTAAGAAAAAGAATAAAAACCCTTGATGTAAAAAAAAAAGAAACAATTGCTATAGGTGACGGGCAAAATGATATAGATATGATTAAATATGCAGGTTTAGGTATAGCTTGGAATGGTTTCCCAAAGGTTAAAAATATGGCGGACGTACTTGCAGGTTATGATTTTAAAAGCATTTTATATTTTCAAGGTTATAGTAGAGAAGATATTAAATTTTAACCTTTTACTTTTAAAGCAGTGAAAATAATGTTTCCTTGTCTATTTATAAGTAATAAGACACCTTTTTTATTAGATGCTTTCTTAATAACATCTTTTAAATCAGATATTTTATTTACTGGCATTTGATTAATTTCTTGAATTACGTCGCCTGGTCTAATTCCTTTTCTTTCTGCTTCTGAATTTTGTTCAACATTGACTATAAGTAAACCGTAAATATCCTCTGGTATATTTTGTCTTATTCTAATATCCTNTGTTAATGTTACTAATTTAATTCCTAGTTCTTTAACCTCCCCTTCCTCAACTATTTTTTCCTTATCTTGCTCTTTTTTACTAGCAACTTTTTCTTCCTTAAGTTCAGCTATCAAAACATTTTTGTTAATTCTTTTCTCATTTCTCCATAATACTAGTTTGGAATTTTTGTTTACCTCTGCTTCAGCTACAAGTCTTGGAAGTTTTCTCATTTCTGTAACTTCGCCGCCATTAAATTCAAGTATAATATCACCAGCTTTAATTCCAGCCTTTTCAGCAGGACTATTTGGTATAATAGAAGCCACTAAAGCACCATATGCTTTATCTAATCCTAAACTTNCTGCTAAATCAGGTGTAACTGTTTGTATTCTTACGCCTAACCATCCTCTTACTGTTTTTCCATATTGTATAAGTTGGTCGATAACTCCTTCTGCTAAAGAAGAAGGTATAGCAAATCCAATTCCTACACTTCCACCAGATGGTGAATATATTGCAGTATTAACTCCAATAACCTCTCCATCTAAATTAAATAAAGGACCACCTGAATTTCCTCTGTTAATAGGAGCATCCGTTTGAATGAAGTCATCAAAAGGACCTGCATTGATGTCCCTAGCTTTTGCAGAAACTATACCTAATGTTACTGTCGTTGCTAACCCAAAAGGATTTCCTATGGCTAATGCCCAATTACCAACTTTAGCTTTATCTGAATCTCCCCAACTTACTGGTTTTAAATCCAAATCAGTTTCAACCTTTAAAATAGCTAAATCTGTTTTCTTATCAGAACCTATTAGTTTAGCTTGTAAAGATGTGCCATCATGCAACACCACTGTTATAGAACTAGAATTAGCTATAACGTGATTATTTGTAACTATAAATCCAGATTTATCTATAATAAAGCCAGACCCCGCTGCAGTTTCATTTCGTCTTTGTCTAGGTTGAGGAGCAGGCACTCCTCTTCTTTCAAAAAAGTCACGGAAAAAGTCTTCAAAAGGAGAACCAGGAGGAAATTGTGGAGCTACTGGCCTATTTGTTGAAACATCTCTAGAAATCATTACTGAAACGCTAACAACAGATGGTATTAATTCATCTGCTAGTTNAGAAAAGTCAGGTATATCTTTAGCGTGTAAATTTACTTGAAATGGTATTAAAGCAAAAAATAAAAAATAAAGTGTTATATTTCTAATGTAGATTTTCATATTTAAATTTACGTTCATTATTTATATCCGGATTATACTTATTATAATTAAACCTATAGTAATAGAAAACAGACCTATAAGTCTAATTTTTTTTTCTGAATATTCATCTATTAATTTTAGTATTTGCTTGAGTCTTTTCGGAGATATAAAAAGTATCATGCCTTCAAAAATGAAAACTAACCCTACAGCTACAAAAAAATCAATCATTCAAAGCTAATTTTTTCCTTCTGCATCTCTAAAATATTCAAAAAATTCTCCTTTGGGAGAAAGTACCATTGTAGTATCTCCCTCCGTTAATGCTTTACTGTAAGCCTGCATAGCTCTGTAAAATGAGAAAAAGTCTGCATCTTGACTAAAAGCTTCTCCTAAAATCCTATTTTTTTCAGCGTCACCCTGACCTCTTAAAATCTCACCGTCTCTCTTTGCTTCAGCTAAAATAACTGTTTTATTTTTTTCTGCTTCAGCTTGTATTACCCTAGATTTTTCCTCTCCTATGGCTCTTATTTGCGCAGCTTCTTGTTGTCTTTCTGTTTGCATTCTTCTNTAAATAGCTTCCGAGTTCTCTGATGGAAGNTCTGCTTTTTTTATTCTAACTTCTTGTATAGNAATACCAAATTGCTTAGCCCTAACTGTNACTAAGTTTGTAACTTCAGTCATAAGTTCTTCTCTTCTATCAGAAATTACTGCACTCAAAGGAACCCTTCCTAAAACCGCCCTTAGACTATTATTTACTACTGAACCTAACCTATTGTTAAGGGCATTTTCAAACCTTACCGTTTGATAATATTTTAATGGGTCAACAATATTATATCTGACAAAAGCATNTACTATTAAACGCTTTTTATCTGCTGCAATAATTTCTTCAGCGTTGTTATCGAACAGCAATATCCTTTTATCAAATTTAATAACATTTTGTGCAAAAGGTATTTTGAAGTTAAGACCTGGTTCCCTGATAACTTTAATAGGCTCTCCAAACTGAAGAACAATAGCTTGAATTCTTTGCTCTACAAAAAATAATGTATTATAAGATCCTATTAATAAACTAAATACCAAAATTAATAATATCATACTTTTTTTTCTCATAGCTTTTCCTAATTGTTTTGTTGATTAGTTGATTTTTTTAACTCGGGTAAAGGAAGATATGGCAAGACACCTGATCCATTATCACTATCTATAATAACTTTGTTCATATTTTGCATTACTTTTTCCATNGTCTCTAAATAAATTCNTCTCCTCGTAACATNTTTCGCATTCTTATATTCATTATAAACTGATAAAAATCTTTNAGAANNTCCATCAGCTANAGCTATTACTTCTTGCTTGTAAGCNTCTGCACTCTCTCGAACTTTTGAAGCTTCACCCTTTGCCTCAGGTACTATTCTATTAGCATAAGCTTGCGCCTCGTTGATTAATCTTTCTTGATCTGCTCTAGCTCTTTGTACATCTTTGAAATCATCAATTACTGCTGGTGGCGGATCTGATTTTTGTAGTAGAAGCGAAGAAACTGTTATTCCACTTTCATTTCCATCTAAAATTTTTTGCAAAGAATCCTGTGCTTCTTGTCTTACTTGGTCTCTTCCCTCTGCTAGGGCAAAGTCAATATTTGTTTTTCCTATTACTTCTCTCATAACACTTTCAGCACTGTCTTTGACATTTTTTTCTGNATCTCTAATGTTAAATACAAATTTTGCTGCATCTGACACAAACCATTGTACAACAAAATTTATATCTACAATATTTTCATCACCAGTTAACATTAAACTTTCTTCATCAACATTTCTAATATTATTTCCACCTTGGTTTCTGAATCCTATCGCTACACTTCTAGTAATTGTAACTGGTACTTTTATTACTTTTTCTACAGGACTGGGTATGTGGTAATTAAGACCCGGACTACTTATTGAAGTATACTTTCCAAATCTCATTACTACGCCTTGTTCTTCTGGACTAATNGTATAAAANCCACTAACTAGCCATAAGAAGAANAAAACTAAAAAAGCTATAATAAAGTTTTTTGGTCCCTTTGAAAAGTAAGAAGAAAATTTATTTTTAAATTTCTCTAAAACTTTATCCAAATCATCTCCGCTTTTCTTACCTTTCCAATTATTATTTCCATTATTACCCCATGGATTATTATTATTATTGTTCCACTGTCCGTCATTATTATTATTATTGTCCCAAGGCATATTTTTCCTATTTGATTTAATTTAGTTAATTAATTATATATATATACTATAACTATGTTANTCAATATTTAAAATGAATGAAAGAGAACAAAATTTAATTAAAACACTAATTAACGCATTTAGTAGTAAATTAAAACCTTTGGTAGAAGATTTTATAATTAAGGAAAATAAAGCATTTGTTACACTTAAGGCTTTAGATTATAACGATGCAAAACTTTTAGAAATGTACAAAAAAGAATGTGANGAAACTTTACAAAATCAAGGTACATTTNAGGAGATATTTGTTACTTTTGTAGAAAAGCAGAAGCAGTTTAAAAAAATTATTACTGTTTCTAGCTGTAAAGGTGGAGTAGGAAAGTCGACTATTGCAGTCAATTTAGCTTTAGCATTGAAAAGACAAGGATTCTCTGTTGGCCTTCTAGACGCTGATATTTATGGTCCATCAGTTCCAAAATTATTAAATTTGTCNGAAAAACCTAGTGTTGATTCATCTAAAAAAATAATTCCTATAGACTCNGATGGCTTAAAGGTTATGTCAATTGGCTTNCTTATAGATGAAGAAAAACCTGTAGTGTGGAGAGGTCCTATGGTTCAAGGGGCTCTTACTCAATTAATAGATGAAGTGAACTGGGGGAATTTAGACTATATGGTAATAGACTTACCTCCTGGAACTGGTGACGCTTATTTGGCAATTCTACAAAAATTAAAAATTGATGAATCATTAATAGTTACTACATCTCAAAACCTAGCACTAGCAGATACAAAAAAAGGTATAAACCTTATGTTAAAGTTTAATATACCTATAACAGGAATTATAGAAAATATGAGTTTTTTCAAATGTGACCTAGGTAAAAAGTATTATATATTTGGAGAAAATAAGGTAGAAGATTTAGCTAAGCAATTTAATACAGAATTAATTGCTAAACTTCCAATTATTAAAGATTTTGAAGAAGATAGTAATAATATGTTTGACGATTTAGTAAAAAAACTAACTAATGTTTAAAGAAACAAACTTTCTAATTCTTTCCATTCTCTATTAGATAAATTAGATTTGCTTTTTGTTACTTTCTTACCTGCAATCATCTTCTTAATAACTTCAATAGCTTCCATGGAAAGCTCAGTAGAATTTAATCTGTATGATAGAAATGCCTTATATGTTAAAGGAGTCCATTTACTTAAAATTTTTAGCATCAACTTTCCATATTCTCTAATTTCAAATTGAGAATGACTATCAGCCCTAAGACTAACAAAGTGCATAAAATTATGTAAATCAATTTTCCAATACCACTGAGTATAAGTATTAAGGGTAAGATTAATTCTAGCTAATTCTCTTGATAAACTAGCTCTTTCTTTTTGAAATTCTTTGCTATTTTTTTCATTTAGCATCCATGTGTAATTTTTATAGCACCTAAATGAGTCTTCCTTTAAAATTTTTAGTACTTTATTAGAAGTAACTTCATCCAATTCATTTCCTCGTCCTTGTTTATTTGTTAAAGATTGTTGAGCTAAGTGATTTTTTTTAGGAATATAAAATTCATCCTCTAATATTGAATATCTAGCTGAGTATTCGTTAATACTAGCTGTTCTATGTCTAATCCACTGTCTTGCTATAAATATAGGTAGTTTTACATGAATTTTAATTTCGCACATTTCAAATGGAGTAGTATGCCTATGTCTTAGTAAATATCTTATTAATCCCTCGTCTTCAGACTTTTTCTTAGTCCCTTTACCATAGGAAACTCTCGCAGCTTGTACTATAGATGCATCATTTCCCATATAGTCCACAACCCTCACAAATCCTTTATCTAAAACTTTTAGAGGGCTATATAGAATACCTTCTAATCCACTAGAAACAGGCCTAAGGGTCTGGTTTTTTTTTGCACGCAAGGCATTTATTTCTTGATTACTTTTTTTCATCTTAATTTTTATATTATTTATATTTTTAACATAACTTAAATTTATATTTAATTAAAACTTTAAAGCTGTAAATAAATAATTATAATGATATTGTTATTTTTATAACTATGACGATAAATGATGCGAGTAATAGGCGAATTGGACCCGGGGGCGGTACCCGGCGCCTCCACCAATACACATATGGGGGCGAAATAGGATCGACAAGCGTTGAAAGGCGTATTCTTTCGTTCGGTTTGGTTCCACCGCAAAGGGCTAAATTATAAATGCAAACGACAATAGTCGTGGGGTTGCTTTAGCAGCTTAAGCTGTTAAAAATACCATGCAGAATTAGTCCTAAATTGTTCACGCTTTTTAGGCGGGGTTTGAAGGCACCTGGCAACAGAAGCCTTCGTAAAAAATATTACTATGAGTAAAAAAACAAAATTTTTAGATTATAATACTTTGATAAGAGACAATTTGTTGAATGTTGTTAAACAAGCTCTCAGTAAAACAGCAGATTACGGTCTTACCGATGGTCATCACTTTTACATAACCTTTACAACTAAATTTAAAGAAAATACTTTACCCTCTTATCTATCTAAAGATTATCCTGATAACATGATGATAGTAATTGAAAACGAATTTTGGAATCTTAAAGTATTTGATAATTATTTTTTAATTGATCTTAAGTTTAAAGGGAAAATAGAAACATTAAAGATTATGTTTGATTCCCTAATTAGTTTTGTGGATCCATCTGTCTCTTTTAATTTAAACTTAGACCTAATAGGAATAAAAAAGCCAATTTCCAAAACAAAAAAAATACAACAGAAAAAAAATCCAAGCTTAGAAAATAAAAGTAATATCATCTACTTAAACCCTAACAAAAAATGAGATGACAAGGCTTAATAAAATATCAAATATTTTTCATTTAGACGATAAAAATATTACTTTTGAAAAAGTCTGCGATACAAAATTTGAAAGTATAAAAGTTAAAAATAGAAGTTATTTATTCATTGATCAAAAAGTAATTGAAATGCTAGCTGAAAAAGCATTTTTTGAAATATCACATTATCTTAGACCTACTCATTTAAAAAAGTTACAAAAGATATTAAAAGACAAAAGTGCCTCAGANAATGACAAGTATGTTGCTAATACTCTACTGAAAAATGCGAATGTAGCTGCAGGAGGAATACTACCAATGTGTCAAGATACTGGAACAGCAATTGTTTTAGCAAAAAAAGGNAATCAAATTCTTACAAATGGAAAAGATATTGATAGTTTATCTAAAGGAATTTTAAAATGTTATAAAAATAATAATTTAAGATACAGCCAAATGTCTGCTACCAGCATGTATGAAGAGATTAATACTAAAAATAATCTACCTGCGCAAATAGAAATAATGAATGAAGGAGAAAGTAAAGAATATAAGTTTTACTTTATTGCTAAGGGAGGAGGATCTGCAAACAAGACTTTATTCTATCAAGGCACTCCTTCTTTGCTCAAAAGTAAAAATTTAGAAAGCTATTTAATGGAAAAAATAATGACTATTGGCACTTCCGCTTGCCCACCTTATCATTTAGCTGTAGTAATAGGTGGTCTTTCTGCTGAGATGAATCTTAAAACACTAAAGTTAGCAAGTAGTCATTTTTTGGATACATTGCCAAAAAAAGGTAATAAATCAGGTTTGGCTTTTAGAGATGCTGGAATGGAAAAATCCATTTTAAAAAAAACGATTGAATTGAAAATTGGTGCTCAATTTGGAGGTAAATACTTTTGTCATGACGTAAGAGTAATAAGACTTCCAAGACATGGAGCAAGTCTTCCAATTAGTATTGGTGTTTCTTGCGGAGCAGATAGACAAGCCCTTGCTAAAATAAATAATAAAGGAGTATTTTTAGAAAAATTAGAAAAAAATCCAGCAAGATTTCTACCTAAAATAAAAACTAATATTTTATCTAAAAAGGAAATTAAAATTGATTTGGATAAACCTATAAGAGAAACTCTTAAAGAATTATCTAAACTCAAAATAAAGACAAGGGTTTCCTTATCTGGAACAATGATAGTAGCTAGAGATATTGCACATAGTAAGTTAAAAAATAGATTAGATAACGGAAAAAAACTACCTGAGTACTTTTTAAATCATCCTATATATTATGCTGGACCAGCAAAAACTCCTAAGGGTTACAATACAGGATCTTTTGGACCAACAACAGCAGGTAGAATGGATTCTTTTGTGGAAAAGTTTCAATCAGAGGGTGCAAGTCTTATTATGCTTGCTAAAGGAAATAGATCTTCTGTAGTAAGAGAAAGCTGTAAAAAATATTCAGGGTTTTATTTAGGTTCAATTGGTGGACCTGGCGCAGTTCTAGC
>NHEU02000048.1 GCA_002171495.2 Alphaproteobacteria bacterium TMED93 | reverse complement strand
TTTTGGGTATGGATTGGAGGTCTAATAATATTTTTATCAAGCATCTATGTGGCTTACAGAGAAAGAAAAATCGCTAAAAAACCCAGTACTTCTTTGATGTCAGCAAAAAGACTTTAAAAAATGCTTAGATTTTTTAAAAAAATTAATTCAGAAATTAAAGGAATTATTTTTATATGTTTAGCTTCTTTATTCTTTTCTTTAATGTCAACTTTTGTAAAATTATGTTCCTCTAACTTAACACTAATAGAGATTATTTTTATTAGATCTTTGATAGCTAGTATTATTTTATTGCCCTTAATTTTTACTTTTAAAATTAAAATTAAAACTAGCTTATACTCTAAGCATCTTCTCAGATCTATAATAGGAGTTAGTGCAATGTTTTTAAATTTTTATGCTGTAAGCAAACTTCCTCTTGCTAACTATACTATAATTTCTTTTGCAAAAATTTTTTTTATAATACCTCTAGCATTTTTATTTTTAAAAGAAAAAATAAAAACTATATCTTTTTTTTATATTTCTTTAGGGTTTATGGGAATTATAATTATGCTAGGATATGAAGAAGGTGAAAAGGAATTGTTTCCTTATTATGCATGTGCAATTTTAGCAACCTTGCTGATTGCTTGTATAAAAATTTTTATAAAAAATATTTCAAAAAAGGAAAATAATGCAAAAATTCAATTTTACTTTTCATTAAACTCTACTTTGCTTTTAATAATTCCTTACATGTTTACTTTCTCTATTCCTTTGCTAAAAGATTTTTTTTTTATTTTTTTGTTATCAATTTTTGGACTCTTAGCTCAGTACTTTACTATAGAAGGTTTAAAAAACTCAGAGGCAGTCAAAGTTATGCCATTTGACTATTCAAGAATTATATTTGGCTGTATTATAGGATTATCTTTTTTTAATGAAAAGATTTCTTTGGGTATGGTGTTTGGTTCATTAATTATTATTTTTGCTGGTATAAAATTAATAAGAATCAAAACTTATAACTTAAATCAATAAAATAATTATTAAGACTGCAGATGTGACAAAAAAATTCAAGTTTCTTCTTAAAACAATATACCAATCTGGAAAANTATTTTTTAAATANNNTTTTTCATAAAAAAAAATAATATTTAGNANAAATATNCCTATTAATAGTTTTAGTGTNATTGTNATTTTTAAAATGTAAATAAAACTTACTAATATTGAGGGAATGATAGAAAAAAAAATCAGCTTAGATTTTTTTTTTTTTAAAGAAAGAACAAAGCCCCAGTGAGTTGCTCCAATGAATACAATTATGATAAATAAATAAAATATTATAAAATCTAAATAAATACTTACATTATTTTTATTTAAAAATATTAAAAATATAATAAGTAAAAATGGNANAAAACCAAAAATTCCATNTANTTCAAAANTATTTAGTTTTTTTATTCTTTTAATAATTATATTTAACAAAAGTCTTTTCCATNAATTGTGCTAAAGAAAGATCTTTTTTTGTAAGTTTATTTTGGTCGTGTGTACTTAAAGTTACATCTACTTTATTGTATACATTAGTCCAATCAGGATGATGGTCAATTTTTTCAGCACNAAAAGATACTTCAGTCATCCATGAAAAGGCTTCAGAAAAAGTTNTAAATTTAAATAGTTTTCTNACTTTTCTATTATTATCAATAAAGTCCCATTTATTTTTTGAGAAGAATAGTTGTATGTTATTTTCCATTAAAAAACCTCATTTATAAATATAATTCTAACTTGAATATATTATATTAAATAGCATATATTATATATATATTAANANAAAATGGAGTTTAATATGGCATTTGGTAAATTTACTAATGATTATAACGTCAGAGCTAAAGCATCGTCTTTGTCTTCAACTGATGAAGGGTTAAGAAAGTTTATGCTGAAAGTATATGGCTACATGTCAGTGGGTTTAGGAATAACTGGTGTTATTGCATGGCTATTTGCTAATGCATTTGTTGCACAAAATCCTTTTGTAGTCTCTTTAATGCAACCACCTCTTGCTTACGTTGTGATGTTTGCCCCTTTAGGTATTATTTTATGGATGAGTTTTGGAATAAATAAAATGCGTGCTGGCACTGCTCAAAATCTTTTTTGGTTGCTAGCTGCATGTTATGGTGTTTCTTTAGCTAGTATATTCCTAGTTTACACCGGAGCTACTATTGCAAGAGTTTTCTTTATAGCAGCTTCAATGTTTCTGACGATGAGCATTTGGGGTTATACTACAAAAAAATCTTTGGCTAAAATGGGTTCTTTTTTAATGATGGGTTTAATAGGTTTAATTATTGCCTCTATAGTAAATATTTTTTTAGCTTCGTCAGCTTTACAGTTTGCAATGTCTATAATAGGTGTAATCATTTTTGCTGGACTTACAGCATATGATACTCAAGTTATTAAAGAAATTTATGTAGAAAACGAAAACTCTGAAGATTCTTCAAAAAAAGCAGTAATGGGTGCATTAAAATTATATTTAGATCTTTTATTATTATTTCAATATTTATTAATGCTTTTTGGGAACAGAGAGTAAAATATTTTTATAAGGGGTTTTTACTTAAACCCCTTTAAATTTTCTTATGTCTTATGACAATCAATATAATGAGTATAAAAAAAACCCTGAACTATACTGGAGCGATAAAGCCTCTTTAATAGATTGGTATCAAAAATACGAAAATGTGCTCTCAAAAGATGAAAATGGAAACTTTGTTTGGTTTAAAGGGGGAAAACTAAATACTTGCTACAATTGTATTGATAGACATGTAAAAAATGGTTTGGGAAAAAAGAATGCTATTATTTATGATAGCCCCATTACTTCTACAAAAAAATTTATAACCTATGATGATTTACTTATAGAGGTTTCAAAATTATCCTCTTCTTTACAATCTTTAGGAGTTAGTAAAGGCGATAGAATCATANTGTATATGCCTATGATACCAGAAGTAATAGTTNCTATGCTAGCTTGTGCCAGAATAGGTGCCATACATTCAGTAGTTTTTGGNGGCTTTGCTNCCCANGAGCTTGCNAACAGGATTAACGACTCTACTCCTAAAGTTGTAATTGCAGCAAGTTGTGGTCTCGAGCCAAATAAAATAATTAACTATAAAGAAATTTTAGATGAAGCTATTTCTTTAAGCAATCATTCTCCAGAACATCAAATAATTTTTCAAAGAAGACAACTTAATGTCTCTTTAAATAAACCAGGAGATCAAAACTGGAAAGACATAATATATGATGCAAAAAAGTTCACAGAATGCACTGAATTAGACTCAGAAGATCCACTTTACATTCTCTACACATCTGGAACTACTGGAGTTCCAAAAGGTATAGTTAGAACTAATGGAGGACATGCTGTTGCTCTACATAATAGCATGAAAATGACATATGATATCAATCAAAATGATACATTCTGGGCTGCTTCAGATGTTGGATGGGTAGTTGGACATTCTTACATAGTCTATGCTCCTTTATTATTAGGGTGTACTACTGTATTATATGAAGGAAAACCTGTAGGAACGCCAGATGCAGGACAGTTTTGGAGAGTGATTTCAGAACATAATGTTTCAACAATGTTCACAGCTCCTACAGCTATCAGAGCAATTAAAAAAATAGATCCTCTTGGAAGTGAAATAAAAAAATATAATTTTAAAAAATTTAAATATCTATTTTTAGCAGGGGAAAGAGCAGACCCAGAAACTATTAAATGGTCAATTGACCACCTCAAAATTCCAGTAATAGATCAT
Source organism: Alphaproteobacteria bacterium TMED93 (assembly GCA_002171495.2). Lineage (GTDB taxonomy): Bacteria > Pseudomonadota > Alphaproteobacteria > TMED109 > TMED109 > JAYYAX01. Next base: position 12,940 of record NHEU02000048.1, on the reverse strand, counting down.
TGGTGGCAAACAGAGACTGGTTGGTCAATAGCGGGCAACTTTCCAGAGTTCGGGATATTTGACATAAAATATGGGTCAACAGGTAAAGCAGCACCAGGATATCAGGTAGAAGTTTTAGATGACAATGGTAATAATCTAGAACCAGAAAAAATGGGTAATCTAGTAATAAAAATGCCTCTGCCTCCAGGGTGTAGTTCTAGCATTTGGAATGACTCTGAAAGGTTTTTTAAAGCATATCTAGATAAATATAAAGGTTACTATAATACTTCAGATGCAGGAGTAATAGACTCAGAAGGATATATATCAGTAATGTCAAGAACAGATGATATTATAAACTGCGCTGGTCATAGAATATCTACTGGCTCAATTGAAGAAATATTGACTTCGCACAAAGAAATTGCAGAATGCGCAGTAATTGGGCTTAAAGATAGCTTAAAAGGAGAAGTTCCCTTAGGTTTACTCGTTCTAAACGAAAAGACTAGCAAGGTAAACCTAGAAATTATTAGAGAGTCTATAGAATTAGTTAGGAAAAAGCTTGGTGCGGTAGTTGCTTTTAAAGCTGCCTATGTTGTGGATAATCTTCCTAAAACCAGATCAGGAAAAATATTAAGATCAACTATATCTAAAATTTTGAATGGTGAACAATTTAAAATGCCTGCAACTATAGAGGACAAAGAAACTTTAGAATTTATTAAAGCTATTTATGATTCTTTTTAATTATAATAAACTACAAATTTCTTCATAGTTTCTTTCATTCTGAGAATTTATTAAGCCCTTTCTAATAAAAAAACTAGCTAAAACTAAAGCACAATTTTTTTTGAAATCATTAGTAAAGTTTATTTTTTCTATAACTTTGTTGCAATTATACAATTTAAACTTTGATATTTCACCATCGTTATTTACAGGAATAATGTTAGCTGGTAGCTCTAAGTCAAATAAAAATAATGTATCTCTTCTCAAAGACAATTTTTTATTTCTCCAAGCATAATTTATAGTTCCTACTTGTAATGCTTTATTTAATATATTTTTTTTAAAAGATGCTTCTTCAAAACCTTCTCTTATAAGTGCTTGATANACTGTTTCACCTGCTGAAATTCCTCCTGCAACAGTATTATCAAGTTTATTTGGCTCTACTTTTTTATTAGCAGCCCTTAGAGGAACCCAAACCTTAATTTTATTTTTACCAGTCTTAACGTAAGCTATTAAATGTACTCCAAACCCTTTTATTCCTAAATATTCGACAAGTGCCCTTTCTATTACAAACAACTCTTTTTGACCCAATGTAGAAACACATGGAAAGTTTTCTCCTGTCACTCGTGAAATAATTTTTTTTTCTACTAGTAATTCACATATATTTTTTACTGTAGTGTTAAGATGCTTTTTTTTTTCTTCTTTAAAAAAGAGGCTATTATTTTTTAAAATAAAAGGTAGTTTTTTTTCTAAAAGAAGCTTTACTATTTTCTTGTGAACTAAACCTATTTGATAATTTTTGCAATATAAATTAATGAAATTTTCTTTATCAATAAAATTATTGAGCTCATTAATTTTTAACAGAAGTGACAATTATATTTACAGGCTAAAATTTGAACCAAACTTTAAAAATTTTTGCTTTCTTTCTTTAGATAAAGTAACTCCTGATTTTTTTCTTAANCCTTCAATAACTTTCTTTAATTCAACCTTCAGGCTTTTAAAAGTATCGCTAGGGTTTCTATGAGCCCCACCTATTGGTTCTTTAATAACTTTATCTACAACCTTAAGCTTTTGTAAATCTTCTGAAGTAATTTTTAAACTATTAGCTGCAATTTCATCATACCCTTCAACCTTCCATAAAATCGAAGCGCATCCCTCTGGAGAAATTACAGAATAAATTGAGTTTTCTAGCATTAAAATTTTATCTGCAGTTGCCAAAGCTACCGCACCTCCTGAACCTCCTTCTCCAATTATAACGCTAATGATAGGAACTTTAACATTTAAACTTGTTTTTATGGCAGAAGCTATTGCTTCTGATTGCCCTCTCTGTTCAGCTCCAACTCCAGGATAGGCTCCAGCTGTATCTACTAATGTTACTATAGGAATATCAAACTTTTCAGCTAACTTCATAAGTCTTGAGCTTTTTCTATAACCTTCAGGTCTCGCCATTCCAAAATTTCTTTTTAGTCTGCTCTCGGTATCAGATCCTTTTTCTTGACCTATAAGCATTATTGAAATCTCTTCAAAAGTTGCCAAACCTCCTATTATTGCATAGTCTTCACCAAATTTTCTGTCCCCACTTAATGGAATAAAATCAGTGAATAAATTTTCTATATAGTCGGATGAGTGTGGTCTATCAGGATGCCTAGCTACTTGTACTCTTTGCCAAGGGGTTAGATTTTCATATTTTTCTTTTAACATTTTACTGGCTTTAAACTCTAAGTCAGTTATTTCATCTAAAATTTCTACAGTTTTTCCAGTGCTTAGATGTCTAAGTTCATTAATTCTTGCCTCTATTTGGGCTACTTCGTTTTCAAAATCTAAAAAAAATTTAATCATTTTTCTTCAATAAAATCTTATCATTTAATTCTACTATATTTTTTGCTTGTTTAATAGTTACAATATCTAACAATTTACCATTAAATGCAATAGCTCCTTTTCCACTTTTTGAAGATTTTTTAATAATTTTAAGCATTTCTTTTGCATCATTAAGCTCCTTCTCTGTTGGAGAAAATATCTTATTGGATAATTCGATTTGTTTTGGATGGATAAGCATTTTTCCGTCAAATCCCAGTGAGTAAGAACTTTTTGCTAATGCTTTAAAACCTTCATTATCATTAAAGTCTCCATATGGGCAATCTATAGCTCTTAACCCATTAGCCTTTGCCGCAACTACTATATGAAATAAGGCTACTTGCCAAATATCATTCAAAAAAAACTTTCTTTTATTCTTTCCTGAAATTGAACTGAGTGTTCCATAATCATTATGAGTTCCTCCTATGCTCATAGTTTTAGCTCCTATTGAAGCAGCAAAGTCTGCTGCACCAAAGTGTAGACTTTCAATTCTATTACTTGAGCTAGCAATTTTATTAACATTTATAAGACCTTGTGCTGTTTCAATTATTAATTCAAAACCAATTTTTTTTTTTACTTTATAAAGACTTTCTAATCGGCTCACAATTTTTTCTAATTTCATAACATCTTTTTCTGAATTTACTTTAGGCAACATTATTAAATCTAGNTTCTGATTATTTAATCCTATTAATTTTTCTATATCTTTTTTAAAAAATATTGTATCCATAGGGTTTACTCTTACTGACAAGGTTTTATTTTTCCAGTTAATATTTCTAATAGCATCTAAAGTACTCTCTCTAGCTTTATTTTTTTTTTCTACAGCAACTGAGTCTTCAAGGTCTAAAAAAATAGCATCACTTTTGCTTGCTGCTGCTTTTTCAAAAATTTCTGGTCTAGAGCCTGGCACTGCTAGCTCTGATCTATTTAATCTAAGGGGAATAATTTTTTTAATATCAGCTTGATTTTTCATACAATTAAATATCAATCTTTGTTAAAGGATGCTTTTTTAAAGCTTTTTTAGTATCTTCCATATTTACATGAGTATAAATTTCTACAGTAGAAATATCCTCGTGCCCTAGAAGTTGTTGTAATACTTTTAAATCTGCTCCATTTTTAAGCATATGAGATGCAAATGCATGCCTCAAAACATGAGGTGATATATTATCAACGCTTATATCGACTTCTTTTGCCGCCTTTTTTAACCTATTGTAATATGAATACCTTGTAATGTGAGAGTTTGAATTAGGAAATAACCATTTTTGTTTATAAATATATTTATTATTCTCATATTTTTTTTGTACTTGAAGTAAATAATGTTTCAAAATTTTTTGAGCATATTCTCCCAAAGGAATAAATCTATCTTTATTTCCTTTTCCTTTGATGTATAAATTTTTAAGATCCTCNGAAATAGATGATGTTTTTAGTTCCACTAACTCTGATACGCGTAAGCCTGAGGCATATAAAATTTCAGTTAGAACGAGAGTTTGTAAATCATTAAAAGTATTGGCATTTTTTTTCATATAATTTAAAAGAATATTTATATCTTTTTCACTAATAAACTTAGGAAGGCTTTTAGCCTTTTTGGGTAAAAAAATATTTACAGAAGGATTAGAGGTTCTAAAATTTTCCTCTGAAAGAAAACTAAAAAATTGTTTTATCACACTAATTTTTCTTAATCTACTTGATGCTTTTATTTTATTGTTGACTAAAAAACTAACCCAATACTTCAAAGATTCTTCACTGCAACTAGTAAAGTGTATTTTATTTTTATTTAAAAATTTTTGAAAAATATTTAAATCAGAGTTGTAGGAGTTAATAGTTGTATTGCTTAGATTTTTTTCTGTGATTATCTTATCTAAAAATAATTCTATTAAATCTTTATCATTGTATTTTAAATGCTTTTTCATTTAGCTAAAAAATTGAAATTTTTTTCCATTGCATAACTTCTTGCATAGCTTTCTAATCCTATCAGATTTAAACCTTCTAGTCCTTTGTAAAAGCTATACATTTCTTTATAAAAACCTATTTCTTTTTGCAGTAATGAGATGGAGAGCAATGCAGATTCAGCTAAATTATTATTGTTAATTGCATTATCTAACATAAAATAATTACTATAGTCATTTCTAATGAAGTTGAAAGATTCTAGTGAAATAGCTTCATTAGAAAAAAATATTTTCCACATTTCAGAAGGTATCTCCTCACCTAATGCATTCAACGTTACTATTAATTTTAAAAAGCCTTTATCATCTGTATTTAAATCATTTTTTAAAATTTTTAAAAGAAAGTTTAAATCCAATGTCTGACTTCTATAATTTAAAATATTTCTGTCATGTAAATAGGTGAAAATCAGAAGCCTGCAAAAATTTATATCAATACTAGCTCTTTCTTTAATATCGCTGGTCCCAAAAAATATCCACTTTTTTGATGCTTCCGTTTCATCCGATAGAATTAATGCTTTGGCAGCTGGAAGGTTAAACCAGTTTAAAGTTGGATCAGGTGACAGTGACATAGTTAAATTTTTTGTTATAAGCGAAATAGCCCTTAGGATATTTTTTTCTTCTGCTAATTTCCATAACTTCATTAGGTTTTTTGCTCTATCAGTTGAAGATAAAGTATTTGAAATAATCTGAAATGAAGCAGCTCTTAACTTAGCACTGTTCCCTTTTTGATTATGATTTTTTATGTACGAATCTATTTCTTCTGAAGCTATTAAGTCTTTGTACTCTTTAATGAGAAGAGAGGGTCCATAGATATTTTGATTTACTAAAAACTCGAGGCTTTCTATTTGCAATTCTTTAGTAAATAACTTTAAATCATAAATTGTCTTATGAAATAAAATAGGTTTATTACTAAAAGTTTTTTTTGAAGCATTATAATTATAAAAGCTTAAAATTTTTAATAAATGATTTTTTTCTTCTGGAATACTATCAAAATCCAAATTATTATTTTTTATTTTTCCTAGATAGTTAATTGCGTTATCTATAAATTTATCTTCATTTTCTATATCATTCTCTAGTAATTCCAAAGCAAGCGTAGCTTCCTCTTNTCTTTTAAGAATAAATTTACAAACAATTAGAATTTTTCTGTAGAAAATTAGATTTTCTCCAGCACCTAACATTTTAGAAATATTATTACATACATATGGAATATCGAAACTATTCAATCTTAAATTAAAGTGGTTCTTATCAAACTCTTTATTTCTAAAATCTTGTGGAATACTGCTAATTAATTTCTCTATATCTTTATTAAAGCCTGTATTTATTAAATGAAATACTTTTTTTTCAAAATAAGGAAGTTTGTTGCTCGCCTGAATATTTGTACTTTCTATCGAATCAAGGCTTTCATTAGATTTAACTGCCGGGCTTTTTGCTCTAGAAAGAATTAGGTTTTTTAATAAAAATCGAAGTGTAGAAGAGTCTGTTGAGGAATTAATTCTATCTATTAAATCTTTTGATAAAGAAAAACTAGTGTTTCCCCACATCATCCAACCTAACCCCTCATTATCGCTAGACAAGGTGCCGTACCATGAATTATTATCTTTATTGGGTATATCTTTTACCACTATAGAACTTTTATCATCTGTCTGCTCTGTGCTATTTTCTAAATAATTCTCTTCCAAATTAGAAGAGATATTTGACTCTGATAAAGGATTACTATCTTCTTCTATACTGTCCTGCTCAATTTTTTTAACATCCTGCTCAATCAGGATAGTATTTTTTTCATTTGATATTATATTTTTTGGATCCTGCTGTGCAAAAGTACTAGCACATGAGTAAAAAATAAAAAATAATAAAAGTCTAATCATCTAGTTTTTAATCTATTTATATCTATGTTTCTTTCTATCTGCTTATTAGGTGCAGGAAGATCCCAAAATATAAAAAATATTAAGCTTCCTCCAAATGTTATTATAAATAAAAAAACTATTAATCTCTTTAAAATCATTTTTTATACTATTTGNAATAATTTCATGATATATAATTATTATATTAAATAATATTATTAGTATATATAATTTTTTTTGAAATTTGACACCTCTAACATTGCCTTTAAAAAAAAAATTTATTGTCCTTATAGGATTCATGGGAGCAGGTAAAACCTCATTAGGAAGGATCTTATCAAAAAAGTTAAATTTACCCCACATTGATACGGATTATGAAATAGAAAAAATAAAAAAAATGAAAATAAATAATATTTTTGAATTTTATGGGGAAAGTTACTTTAGAGAGCTAGAACAAGATACAATTATAAATATTATATCAAAAAATGAAGCAGCAATTATTTCTTTAGGAGGTGGTAGTTTTTTAAATTTTAAAATTAGAGAGTTAATTAAAAAAAAATGTTTAAGTATTTGGATTAATGTGGACATTGATACTGTATACGAACGCATAAATAATTCAAAAAATATCAGACCAATTTTTTCTAAAATAAAAAGTAAGAGTGATCTTGAAATTTTATTGAATAAAAGAAATTTGATTTATAAAGAAGCAAATATTAAAATAGAATCTAAAAAATTAAATAAAAGTCTTCTGTTAGAAAAAGTTTTGTTTAAAATTACTAAATATTTAGAGAATGGCAATGAAAACTGTTAATGTATCTCTTAAAGAGAGGTCCTATAAAATAATTATTAAAAATAATATATTTGAAGACGTAGCATACTATCATTTTTCTAAACACAAAAAATCTAGAGCAATTATCATAACAGATAAAAATGTAGCTAAATACTACATTAAAGACTTTGTTAGTTTTTTTGACAAATACAAATCTGAGACGCTAGTTGTAGTTATAAAGCCAGGAGAGGAAAGTAAAGATTTATTAGTTATTAAAAAAATAATAGAAAAGCTATTAAATTCAAATATAAAAAGAAATGACATTATTTATGCTCTGGGTGGCGGAGTAGTGGGAGATTTTTCAGGATTTCTTGCTTCTATTATTTTGAGAGGCATAAAATTTATACAAGTTCCTACTACATTGTTATCTCAAGTTGATAGCTCAGTTGGAGGAAAAACTGGAGTTAATACAAAAACTGGTAAAAACTTAATTGGTAGTTTCTATCAACCATCTGCTGTTTTTATAGATCCAAACACTTTAAGAAGTCTTCCTCAAAAAGAATTTATAGCCGGATACTCTGAAGTTTTAAAATATTCTATCATTAATGATAAAAAGTTTTTTTTATGGCTGGATTTAAATTATAAAAAAATTATTTCTAAAAACTCTAAAACTATGACAGAAATTATTGCTAATTGTTGTAAAAAAAAAGCTATTATTGTTAAAAAAGATGAAAAAGAGCTCAATTATAGAATGCTTTTAAATTTAGGCCATACATTTGCACATGCAATTGAAAAAGAACTAAATTATAAAGTTAAACATGGAGAAGCTGTATCTGTTGGACTTTTGATGGCCATTAAATTATCTGTATTATTGGATAAGACTAACTTTATTAACTTTAACTTAATAAAAGCACATATGAAAAAACTGAACCTTCCTACTACTTTAAACTGTTTAAAGCCTAACCAAAAATGGAACGCAAAAAGCTTAATTAGAAATATGCAAAGTGATAAGAAAAGAGTTGATAAAAATATAAAGTTTATTTTATTAAATGATATTGGAAAGGCCTATATAGAAAATCATGTCAGCAATGAAAAAATTCAATTAACAATTAAGGAATTTTTTTAAATGATTGATACTTTATTGGTATATCAAATTTTTATAATTTTTTTCTTGATTTTTTTATCTGCATTTTTTTCTTCTTCTGAAACCGCAATAACTAGTATTTCTGAGGACGTTTTACAAAAAAAGGTTGAAGAAAAAGATCTTAGTTCTATTAAAACTCAAAAACTTTTAAAGAAAAAAGAGTTAGTTATAAGTGGCATTTTACTAGGAAACAATTTAGTCAATATTCTTTCTTCAGCAGTTGCTACAAACTTATTTATTAAGGCATTTGGTACAGTCGGTATTCTGTATTCAACTATAACAATGACTGCTATGATTTTTATATTTGCTGAAGTCCTGCCAAAAATATATGCAATTAGAAAAGCAGAAAAACTTTTAATTTTCTACACACCTTATCTTAATTTAGTTTTAATAACTTTATATCCAATAAACAATATAATTCATAAAATTATTCAATATTTAGTGAAAGGTAAAAAGTCAAACAAGCACAGTTTCAACCTAGATAGAATAAGAGGCGCAATCCTTTTAGCTGATAAAGAAGGAAATATGCTTAAAGATAATAAATTAATGCTTGAAAGTATTTTAGACTTAAAAGATAGAGAAGTCCACGAAGTCATGATACACAGGAAAGATATTTTTAGTTTAAATATAAATTTATCAGAAAAAGAGCTGCTTAAAAAAGTAAAAAAAACAAACTTTTCTAGGTTACCAATATGGGATAAAAATACTGAAAATATTATTGGTGTAATTTTAGTTAAAGATTTATTAAAAACACTCATAGAAGAAAAAAAATTTAGCATTAAAAAAATATTACAAAAACCTCTATTTATACCTGAAACTACTAATCTTCTTAATCAATTAAATACATTTAAAGATAAGAAAAAACATATGGCATTTGTAGTAGATGAATATGGAGTATTACAAGGGTTAATTACATTAGAAGATATTCTGGAGGAGATAGTAGGGCAAATAGAAGATGAATACGATGTTTCAGCTACCAGTCAATCAGATATATCAGGTAATATTTATGTAAGAGGAAATGTAAGTATAAGAGATCTAAATAGAATTTATAATTTAAAGTTTTCTGAAGATACAGCTTCTACAATTGCGGGGTTAATTATTAATTATGCAAAAAGAATACCTGAGATAGGAGAAATTTTTGTTATAGATAATATTATGCTTACAGTTTCATCTAGAAGCAAAACTAGAATAACTAAAGTTCATATTCAAAAAACCTAACAATCTATTCTAAAAGTTGTAGATAATTTTTATAAATAGACATAACAAAAACCGCTGCAGTTTCAGACCTTAATACTCTATCATGTATTTTTACCCTATTTATTATAGGATTAGCATAAACCTTTTTAATTTCATCATCAGAAAAGCCTCCTTCAGGGCCTATTATAAAGGAAATATTTTTTGAAAAGTTTTTTTTAAAATATTTTGATAAATGTATATCACTCCTTTCCTCATTACAGAAAATAATATTATCTGATTTATTTTTAAATTTTAGTAAAATTTCCTTGAAGTTTTTTACTTCATGCAACCTTGGTAATTCTAATCTACCAGATACTTCACTTGCTTCTTTCAGATGTAATTTAGACTTTTCATAATTAAAGCTTCTTACATTTACTCTGTCAGTAATCATTGGGTAAAGGTTTTGCACACCTAGCTCTGTTGACTTTTCTAAAAGCCATCTCAAATTATGACTTTTTATAATTGCAAAATATAAACTGGGACCCTCCTCGGAAACTTGTTTTTTAATATTTTTAATACATTTTATTGTATTAATATCCTTAGAAAGGATTTCTGCTTCCCATTCTCCATCTTTTCCATTAAAAATTCTTATTTTTTTTTTTTCTGTTAACCTTAAAACATTCTTAAGGTAATGTTTATCTTTAGAAAATAACTCAATATCATTATTACTTTTTAGTTCTTTATTTATATATAATCTTGGGATATTTTTGTAACTCATTATGAAAAACTTTTTTTTATATTTGAAAAAATTTATTTTAGTTTCAAGATATAACAAACCTCATGGTATTCTTCTTCTATTTTATCCTTGTATTTGGGGTTTATCAATATCAAATAAAAATATACTAGAAGTTTATTATTTTTACATAATTTTTTTCATAGGTTCTTGTGGGATGAGATCTTTAGGATGCATCTGGAATGATTGGAATGATAGGAAGTTAGATATTTTCGTTACACGCACAAAAGGGAGATTGCTAGCTTCAGGAAAAGTTTCTAATTATGAAATAATAATATTTTCGACTATTAATCTTATTTTAGGAGTTTTTCCTCTTTTTTTTATTGGAAAATTTTCAATAATTCTATGCTTCCTAGTTTTACCTTTAATTATCAGCTATCCTTTCATGAAAAGAATTACTTGGTGGCCTCAATTTTGGTTAGGCTTAAATTTTAATTGGGGTTTATTAGTAAGTTTCTATGCTGTATCAGAGATTAAATTTAATATATCTATTTTACTTTTTTACATAGGAAGTATTTTTTGGACTATTGCTTACGATACTATATATGGTTTCCAAGATATAAAAGATGACCTTAAAATAGGGATTAAATCTACCTCTATAAAATTTAGTAACAGTCCTAAGTTTTTTTTAATTTTAAATTATTTGGCATGTTCTATTTTTTGGCATATTTCTTTATATACAATAGAAATTAAACCTTTAATGTTAATATTTTTAACCATAATTTTTATACCTTTAATTTTAAATACTATGAAAATAAATTTAAATGATCCTTTATCGTGTGAAAAGTCTTTTAAATATAATAGTTTTTTTGGATTTTTTACTACTATTTTACTAGTTTCTTTAAGTATTTTATTAAAATGATTACTATAATAATACCTTGTTTAAATGAAAGAAAAAATATAGATCTGATTAAAAAAAATATAACATTATTTAAAAAAAGCAATCATCTTATTGTAGATGGTAATTCGAAAGATAACTCGAAACTAACTTTTATAAAAAAAAAATAAATTTTATAGTCACTCCTGCATCAAGAGGTTTACAACTTAGAAAAGGAGCAGAGGCTAGTAATACTAAGTGGCTTCTTTTTTTACATGCAGATACTAAACTTAGTAAAAAAAATATTTCAGAAATTTACTCATTCATATCTTCTAAAAGCTTTTTTAAAGTTGGTTTTTTTAAGATTAGATTCAGAAAAAAGTTGCTTATGGCAAATTTTATTTCTGGCTGGGCTAACTTAAGAACAAAAATTTTCAAATTACCTTTTGGTGACCAGTGTTTATTAATCAGCAGACAATATTACTTTAAATTAGGCGGTCACTCTAAAGAAAAAGTTATGGAAGATATAGAGTTTATTATGAGAGTACCAAAAAAAAATAGATTTCTACTTAAATCTAAAGTTTCAACATCTTTTAGGCGATTTGAAAAAAATGGTATATTGCTTCAAGGCATCATTCACCTTATATGTCAGCTAATGTTTTTGCTAAATTTAAAGAGAAGTTTAATTTATAAAGTTTATTACCGTTATGATAAATAATATTTTTTTAATGACCAAGATTCCTATTCACGGACTAATAAAAAGAAGGCTTTCAAAAGATATTGGAAATTGTAAATCAAAAAGACTCACGCTTTTAAATATTGAAAATATAAAAAAAATTTTAAATAATAAAAAAACTTATAGGTTTTTCCTCTATACTATGCCTACTAAAAAATTTAGAAGCTATTCTTATAGTTTTTGCAAAAATGTTTTGCTACAGAAAGGATCTAACTTAGGTAAAAAAATATGGAATTTAAAAAATTCAGTTAGAGGTAACTTTATTGTATTAGGTAGTGATATCCCCTTTATTAACTTTGAAGATTTATATAATGCTTTTGAAATATTAAAATCTAAAGATATTGTAATTGGACCAACATATGATAAGGGATTTTGGCTAATCGGATTTTCAAATAAAAAGTCTATTATGTACCCCTTTAAAGAAATCAGATGGAGCACTAAGCACTCTCTTTATGACTTGGTCAGAAATATAGAAAAAAATGGTAATAGCTTTAATTACTGTAAAAAATTAAGAGATATTGACATAATTGATGATTATTGCGAATATAGTAATAAGGTTTAATAGACCGTAGAGACGTGTTTTTAACTATAACCTTGAGGGAGGTATTATATGAGTGGACAATTAGATCCGTCAGATTTAGTAGGAATGTCCTTTTGGATTATTTCTGCAGCAATGGTAGCAGCTACTTTTTTCTTTTGGGTAGAAAGAGATAGAGCAGTTGGAAAGTGGAAAACTTCTTTAACTGTAGCAGCAATGGTTACAGGTATAGCAGCAATACATTACTTCTACATGAGAGGAGTTTGGGCAGATACAGGCGAAACCCCTACAGTATTTAGATATGTAGACTGGCTTTTAACAGTTCCTTTACAAATTGTAGAATTTTATCTAATTCTTGCAGCGATTGCTGTGGTAAAGTCTTCATTGTTTTGGAGATTGTTAATTGCTTCAGTAGTTATGCTAGTTGCAGGATATCTAGGAGAAGTTGGCTCAGTGAATATTTGGGTTGGATTTGTTATAGGTATGTTAGGATGGCTATACATAATTTATGAAATATTTGCAGGTGAAGCTAGCCAAATCAATGCTAGCAAAGGTACTGCTGCAAGTCAGAAAGCATTCAATGCACTCAGATTAATAGTGACTATAGGTTGGGCTATTTACCCAATTGGATATGTTATTGGTTAT
>NHEU02000066.1 GCA_002171495.2 Alphaproteobacteria bacterium TMED93 | reverse complement strand
ATTGACTTTCCAAATGGAATTGATATGGTCTCCAATTTAAAATTATCATATTTTAGAAGATAAGAATTTTTTATATCTGATATAAATAAATTAAAGAATCTATATTTATTTTCAAAACTATTAATGATTTTTTCTTTTGCGTCATGAGCATTTTTTAACTTTAACGCATTAATAACTAAATTTCCTCTAGACTTTAGAGTTTCATCATAGTTTAAATTAGTTTTTCTGTTTAATATAGCAACACAAAGACCATATTTATTTACTCCTAACCATGACCCTCCGCACTTTTTGTCTTTTCCTGCATAAATAGAAGGGTAATTTTTCCAATATAATCCTGGTGAAAGAAACTTTCTATCATAAAATTCATCTCTATTTGTTGCTATTAATAACGGCCAATTACTATTTTTTTTTCTTGATATAAAGAGTATGCACATAATTATTTTGACTTGGCTTAGTAGTATGATTATTCAAGGAAACTATGCTTTAAAAACATTTCTAAAAATATGATTGATGTTTTTTACATATAACTTATTGTTAAATATTTTTTTAATTTCTTGTTTTTTTATCTTTGATGTAGCACTTTTATTTGAAAGTAAAACACTTAAAAACGACTTCTTTTTATTAGTCCTAATACTATTCCAAGTTTTCATTGCACTTTCCTGTACTATTTTGTACGCATCTTCTCTAGAAACACCTTTGTCGATAAGTTTTAGCATAATATTTTGACTAAAATGAAGGCCTTGTAATTGATTAAGATTTCTTTGAACATTTTTAGGATAAACCACTAAGTTTTTTACTAAACTTTTAAGTCTAATTAATGAAAAATGCATTGCTATAGTAACATCGGGACCTATAATTCTTTCTACTGAAGAATGTGATATATCTCTTTCATGCCATAGTACAATATTTTCTAAACTTGAGTTACAAGTATTTCTAATATATCTTGCTAGGCCAGTTAAATTTTCTGAAAGAACAGGGTTTCTTTTATGAGGCATTGCGGAACTACCCTTTTGGCCTTCACTAAAATATTCTTCAGCCTCTAATACTTCAGTTCTTTGCAAGTGTCTAATTTCTACAGATAGTCTTTCTATAGATGCAGCCAATATAGCCAAAGTAGAAAAAAGCAAGGCATGCCTATCTCTAGGTATAATTTGTGTGGATATAGTTTCTGGTTTTAGTTTTAATTTTTTTGCTACATATTCCTCTACTTTTGGTGAAACACTTGAATACGTTCCTACAGGCCCTGATATTTTACAAACAGATATTTCTTTTTTTGCATTTTTTAATCTGGTTAAATTTCTTGAAAACTCAGCGAAAGCATAAGCAAACTTTAAACCCATTGTCATAGGTTCTGCATGTATGCCATGACTTCTTCCTATGCANACTAAATATTTATATTTATTTGCTTTAGTTTCTAACACTTTTAATACCTCTGAAACTTCATTAAGTATAAGATCTAAAGCACTTATTAATTGCAATGAAAAGCACGTATCAAGAATATCTGAAGAAGTAAGACCTTTATGTATAAATTTTGCATCTTCGCCTACATACTCAGCAACATTTGTTAAAAAAGCTATAACATCATGCTTAGTTTTTTCTTCTATTTCAAGTATCTTTTTTTCATCAAAATTAGCTAGTTTTCTTATTGACTCTGATTTCTTTTTTGGTATTACTCCAAGTTTTTCTTGCATCTCACAAGCATAAAGCTCTATTTTAAGCCATAATTTATACTTATTTTTAGTACTCCAAATATCTGTCATTTCAGAGGTTGAATATCTTGGTATCATAATTTAACTCTATTTATTTAAAAAAAAGTTCTGCTCTTCGATTTTGTTTCTCTTTTATTTCATCTGAAGTTTCTACTAGCAGGTTAGTTTCTCCGTAGGCATTAATTTCTATATTATTATTTAGGTTCCTATTCATCAAATACTTTTTTATAAAATTTGCTCTATTTTCAGATAATTTTAAATTATAAGACTTAGAACCCATTGTATCAGTATGCCCTTCAATAATAATTCTCATATTTATATTTTTCTTCGCAATTGCAACAAATTTTTCAAGTTCAATTACCTGATTTGAAGATAAAGTAAATTTATCAAATTCAAAAAATACAATGGTTTTCAATGCTTTAGTGTCTTCTACGATGCTTTNTTCATAAGTATTTTTATTTTCTAATTTATTACTTTTTTCTAATTTTTTTTTATTACTTATAAGCCTTTCATTTATATAAATAAAATTTTGATTAAATTTATTAAGGCATAGTTCAATATGATCAAATTGCCAATTTTCCTCAACTTGTTCAATCCAACAATCATATCCGGCAATCATTTTAGAAAATTCTTCAGGATNCTTNTTAAANGATTTNNTNTTTATTAANTTATTAATTNTNTTNTACATGGAATTTGCTTCTTCGATATAGTTTTTTGGAATATCCCAGTTTTTTGGATCTTCAGGAAAAAATTTNTTTTCATTTAAAGCAAGTGAAGCCTTATAAGCAAAATGATTAGCATCTATTTCATCATGCATTTCATATAATTCATATTTTGCAAATTCTAAATATTCTAAACCTAAAAAATTATAGAAGTTAATTGGTTCTTTATTTTTTTTATTTAATTCTTGTATTTTAAAGTGAGCGCAGGAATTAATTGAAAGTATGAAGATAAAAAATAACCCATAATTTAGTATTTGTTTAATTATACTATTCATATCATCTTAAGTTTATCACATTCTATAAAATTTAATAAGTTATTTAAATTTTTACTTTTCACTGAACGTNCTACTAAGTTTCTCCAATTTTTAGCACCATCATAACCATTAAATAAATTCTGTATATGAAACAGAGAATTTTTTTTAAATAAATATTTCTCAAAATTATTTTTCAAAAAATTAATATATGTATAAATAATATATTTTTTTTTCTCTATATTTTCATATGTTAAGTCTGAATTAAAAATCCAAGGATTTTTATAAGCTTCTCTTCCTATCATTATTCCATCAATCTTTCTTTTAATATTCTCACTATAATTAGTATGTTTGAAGCCTCCATTTATTATAATTGTATTATCTTTAAACTTTTTCTTTAATTTAAAAACCCTTTCATAATTAAGAGGAGGTATATTTAAGTTATCTTTAGTAGCAAGTTTTTTCCTAATTGCAATTCTTGCATGAATAATATACTTATTTATGTCGGCATTATTTAATTCTATAAGAAAGTTATCTAAAATATTTTCAGAAGTATATTCATCAACACCAATTCTAGTTTTTATACTTATATTTTTATTTGTATATCTGCTTATTTCCTCAGCACACCTTCTAACTTGTCTAGGGTCTAATAATAAATTAATTCCAAAACTTCCTGAGACTACTCTATTACTTGGACAGCCACAGTTAATATTAATTTCATAAAAATCTTTTTCTGCTGCTTTTTTTGCTGCTAAGGCTAATCTAATTGGATTATTTCCAGCAATTTGAACAGCAACATTATTTATGTTATTTAAATATTTGTAATCATCTAAAACATTTGTTCTTATAATTGCTTCTGCATGCATCATTTCTGTATAAACTATAGTTTTTTTATTGATGAGGTTTAACAAGTAACAAAAAAAACTATCGGTTTTTCCCATCATTGGCGCGACACTATAAAATTTATCTAATTTTTCCATAACGAGATTAATATAACATAAATTATTTAGTGCAAATATTGTTAATTTTTATTACTGTATTACAATATGTTTCAATCATTACCATTTATTTTTTTAGATAGCTTAGTTTATGCANCTTGGCTATTTTTAGTTGCTTCAGGATTGACTCTAATATATGGCGTAATGAAAGTTCTTAATATTGCTCATGGAAGTTTGTATGCTTTTGGTGCTTATTCAATGGCTTGGTTAGTTGGTTGGTTTTCTTCTAACTATGACAACTATCAATTTTTATATTTTTTTTTTATACCCTTATCAGCAATTTTAGTAGCNATAATTTTAAGCTTGTTTATAGAGAGAATATTTCTTAGAAAAGTATATGAGAGAGACGAAATAGTAATTGTATTAGTTACCTATGGATTATTTTTAATTTTTGAAGATATTATGAAAATAATATTTGGNACNACTTCTTATTTNCCCTTNCANCCAAGAATAATGTTAGGTGATATTGCAGTNTTTGGTCTACCATATGTGATATATGATCTNCTNATTATAGTTATNGCTGCANTAGTNTGGTGTTTATTTTTTTGTATTATAAAATTCACCAAAATTGGAAAGTTATTGATAGCAGTAATTTATGATAGAGAAATAGCTTCTTCTATGGGAATTAATGTCTCCAAATTTTTTGTATATACATTTTTTATAGGATGTTTTCTTGGATGTCTAGGTGGAGCAACTTCAGCTCCAATGATATCTGTAGTGCCTGGAGTAGGTGTAGAAATTATAGTACTTGCATTTGCAGTAGTTGTAACAGGAGGTTTAGGAAGCATTACAGGTGCCCTTATAGGAGCACTATTAATAGGACTATTTAGAACAATAGCAATTTTTTATTTTCCTCAGTTTGAGTTATTTATAGTTTTTTTTGTAATGGCTATTATTCTTTCAGTTAAGCCTGAAGGGTTATTTGGAACGAAAGAGGTTAGAAAAATTTGATGCAGAAGGTATTTAATTTAAACGAAAGCTTTATTATATTTTGCTTTATATCTTTAATTTCAGGATGGCTTATATTGCCTGATTGGAGTCTAAATATAGTTTGTTTAGCATGCTGTAACGGCCTAGTGGTGCTGGGTTTGCTGGTTTTGATGAGAGCAGGACTTATATCTTTTGGACATGGATTATATTATTGTCTTGGAGGTTATACAGTAGCTATAGCCTACAATTTTTTAAATGTGAAAGATGCTATTCTGCTTTTATTAATTGCCACTATATTAGGGGGGGGTGTATCTTATCTTCTTGGATTTTTTGTAAGAAAGTTTAGAGGAATATTTTTTGCCATGATGAATTTGGCATTATCAATGATACTATTTGGCATTATTGTCAAGAGTGTTTCTTTAGGTTCTACAGATGGATTTGGTATAAAAGAGCTAACTTATTTTGGTTTTGAAAGTACTGAAAAAGTTCGTTTAAATATTGTTTCATATTTTTTTATAATAACCATAACATTCCTATGTATTTTTTTAGTTTCTAAATATATTAAATCTCCAATAGGAAAAATGGTATTGGCAATTAAAGACAATGAAATAAGGTCTAATTATTTAGGAATTAATGTAAACAAGCAAATTCATAATATCTATTTTATATCAGGTATTCTAGCTTCATTGGGAGGGGCATTAATGGTTATATTAGTAGGACATGTTACTCCAGAGGATACTGCTTATTGGACGAAATCAGGAGAATTTGTTTTTGTGGCAATTTTATCGGGTACTATTAATGTAGTAGCTCCTTTACTAGGTTCTCTTTTTTTTGAGTTTATAAGAACTTTTGCTTTGTATCTTTTTCCTAATACTTGGCAAATGACAATTGGTATAATATTAATAATAGGAATTATATATTTTCCTGAGGGAATAGGTTCTATTTACAATAAAATTAAAAATATAAAAAATGCTTTTAGAAACTAAAAATCTTTGTAAAAATTTTGGTTCAGTAGCTGCTGCTAGTGATATTAATTTTTCTATGGAAAATAATGAGATCATAGGAATAATAGGCTCTAATGGTGCAGGAAAAACAACATTTTGTAATATTATTACTGGCTATACAAAACCAGATAGTGGAGAAATTATATTTAAAGGAACAGAAATTTCTAGTAAGTCTGTTTTAGATATTAAAAATATGGGTATCCATAGATCCTTTCAAATACCCCAAATTTTTGATTCCTTAACTGTTTTAGAAAATATAATGATTTCAAATTTAGTAGCCAATAATAAACAATTTTCTTATTTAGAATTAGCATACAACAAGAAAAATATTGATTATGCAAATTACTTGCTTGCCCAATTTAAAATTATTCAGTTTAAAGATGTGACAGTTGGTTTACTTCCGCAAGGTGCAAGAAAAGTACTTGATATTTTAATTGCTATTTTGGGAAAACCATCGATAGTTTTATTAGATGAGCCAACCTCAGGAATTAGCACTGATGAGAAATTTTCAGTAATGGAGCATGCTTTGAAAGCAATTAAAAGTTTAAATATTTCTATTCTCTTCATTGAACATGATATGGATATAATAAGAAGATATTCCCAAAGAGTAATAGCATTCTATAGTGGTAAAATAATAGCCGACGGAACTCCTAAAAATGTTTTAGAACAAAAAGATGTACTTAAATTTATTGTAGGAGGAAGTGTTGTTAAAGGTTAATAATATCAGTGTCAGCATTGCCAACATTAAAATTTTATCTAATATTAGCTTGGATGTATCAAAATTTACTAGCATAATAGGTAGGAATGGCGCTGGCAAAACAACCCTAATTAGATCCATTATGAAAATTTTAGAAATAGAGAACGGAGATGTAGAGTTCAATAAAACAAGAATATCAGACTATGAAACATATGCAATGACCTCATTTGGTATCGGATATATGCCTGAAGATAGAAGGTTAATTCCCAATTTAACTGTGGAAGAAAATATATTGCTTCCGTTATGGAGTAAAAGAAAAAATAAAGAAAACAATGACTTAGAAGTTATACTAAACTTTATACCTGAAATAAAGGCTTTTCTAAGAAATGATGCTTTTCAACTATCAGGAGGCCAACAAAAATTAGTAGCATTAGCTAGAGCAATGATTATTGGAAAAAAACTACTTTTGCTAGATGAGCCTTTTGAAGGAGTAGCGCCTGCTTTGGCAGAAAGATTAGTTGAGCTTATTAAAGGCTTAAATAAACTTGATTTAATTACTTTAATAACTGAGTCTGATGAGACTTANTCAAAATTTATTAATGCGAAGATAGTTAAATTGGAGAGAGGAAAAATTATTTCTTAATTATTTTATCTATCCCTTTTTTAATATTTTGGCAATATCTAACGCAAAGTAGGAAATTATTGCATCTGCCCCCGCTCTTTTGAAGCACAAAAAAGTTTCCATTAATATTTCTTTCTCATTATATTCACCAGATAGTATCGCATTTTTTAACATAGAATACTCACCTGAGACTTGATAACTAAAGGTTGGATAGTTAAAAGTACTTTTTACTTCTTTTAAAACATCTAAGTACATTATACCTGGCTTTATCAGTAATATATCTGCTCCCTCTTTTATATCTAATGAAGCTTCTCTTAGTGCTTCATTTATATTTCCATAGTCCATCTGATAAGTATTTTTTTTATCATGACCCAATTGAGTTGCTGCTGATACTGCATTTCTAAAAGGAGCATATAAATTAGAAGAATATTTGACAGCATATGACATTATAAGAGTGTTTTGTTTATTATTTTTATCTAAATAATTTCTTATCTTTTCAACCCTACCATCCATCATATCTGAGGGGGCTATAATATCACAACCAGCATCAGCATTTGTTAAAGCCTGTTCACATAAAACATTTATAGTCTTATCATTAATTACTTCTCCATTTTCTATTAATCCATCGTGTCCAGAGGTTGTATATGGATCAAGTGCAACATCACAAATTACTCCTAAGGAAGGGGAAAATTTTTTTATTTTTTCTACAAGCCTACATACAATATTATTACTATTAAGTGCTTCTTTACCAGTTTCATCCTTTATTTTACTTGGTACTTCAGGAAATATAGCTACAGCATTAATTCCGAATTCTTTTGCTTTTTGTGATAAATCAAAAGCATCTTCAAGATTTAACCTTTTAATTCCTGGCATTAATTTTATATCTGTAGATTGTTTTTCGTATGTAACAAATATAGGCAAAATAAAATCATTAGGAGTAATATAAGATTCTCTTACTAGTTTCCTAATCCACTTATTTTTTCTTAACCTTCTTGGTCTATGTAAAGGAAAATTTGATAAAAAGTTATTCATAGAGTATAAATTATAATATTTTAAATTTTAAGTCTAAAGAATAATGCTTATTGATAAATATAAAGATTTAAACGAAGAACAGAGAGCTATTGTAGATTCTACTAGTCAATTTGCTAGTGAAAATATTATGCCATACTCGTTAAAATGGGATAAAGAGTGTTTTTTTCCAAAAAATGTATTCAAAAAGGCTGGTGAGTTAGGTTTAGCAGGTATATACGTTTCTGAAAAGGATGGAGGATTAGGTCTTAGTCGTTTAGATGCTTCTTTAATTTTTGAAGAATTAGCATTTGCATGTCCGTCTACCTCTGCATTTTTGTCTATACACAATATGGCCGCATGGATGCTCAGCAAATTCGGCATACAAGAATTAAAAAATAAATACATGTCAAAAATCATTAAAATGGAAAATATAGCATCTTATTGCCTAACAGAAGCTGGTTCAGGATCAGATGCTGCGGCGATGAAAACCAAGGCCGCATATTATAAAGATAATACTTCTTATAAAATAAATGGTTCTAAATCATTTATTTCAGGTGCAGGAGAGTCTGACTTATACTTTGTGATGATGAAAACTGAGAATAATATGAATGAAGAGATTTCATGTGTTTTGTTAGAAAAAGAATTTACAGGCATATCTTTTGGAAAGAATGAAGATAAAATGGGATGGAAAAATCAACCAACAAGAACTATTTCTTTTGATAATTGTATAGCACCAAAATCAAATCTTGTAGGAAAAGAGGGAGAGGGGTTCAAAATTGCTATGCAAGGTCTAGATGGAGGAAGAATAAATATTGCTTCATGTTCTCTTGGAGCTGCAAGGTTTTGTATAGAAAAAACTATCAATTATGTTAACGAAAGAAAACAGTTTGGAAAATATTTAAAGGATTTTCAAAGTGTTCAATTTAAACTAGCTGATATGATTACAGATTTTGAGGCTGCAAAACTAATGGTTCATAAAGCAGCAGAAGCATTAGATAAAAATGAAAAACACTCAACAATAAGTTCTGCAATGGCAAAAAGGTATGCCACTGACGTATGCTTTAGAATATGTAATGAAGCACTGCAAATACATGGAGGATACGGTTATTTAGCTGATTTTGGTATAGAAAAGATGGTAAGGGATTGTAGAGTCCATCAAATATTAGAAGGTACTAATGAAATTATGAGAGTTATTATATCTAGAAAGTTTTTAGATAGAGAATAATATGAGTGATATAGACATAAAAAAAATAAATTCTACTATTATAATTACTTTAACTAGAGAGAAAGTTCTTAATGCTTTAAATTTAAATATGGTAAGAGAGATATTTAAAAATATTAAGAAATGGGACAATGATAAAGATATTTCTGGTGTTATAATTAAAGGTTCAGGTGATAAATCATTTTGTGCGGGTGGCGATATAGTTAGTGTTTATCATGCTAAATCTGAAACTGAAAGCATTTTATCGGATAGCTTTTTTAGAGAAGAATATATTTTAAATTTAGCAATATCTAATTTTTCCAAACCATGGATATCATTATTAAATGGTATAGCTATGGGAGGAGGGCTAGGCCTTTCAATGCACGGAAAATATAGAATTGTTAATAATAAGACAATAACTGCAATGCCAGAAACAGCAATTGGACTTTTTCCGGATGTAGGAGGAGGTCATTTTTTGTCTAAAATGGGAGAATTAGGGCTATTTTTAGCACTAACAGGAAGAGTAATGGATGGTTTAGACTCTATGTATTCAGGAATAGGAACTCATTATATTGAAAATGAAAAAATAAAGCACGTTTATGAAAAAATTATAAATAAAAGTAATTATGAACATATATTTATTGAACAATTACTTAACGAAAACTCTAAAGAGTTATCAGAAAAAGACTCATTGCTTTGTAAAGAGTTAGAAAATATAAAGAAACATTTTTGTAGGACTAATTTAGTAGAAATATTTGATTCTTTAAAAAATGATAATAGTGAATGGGCAAAAAAAACATTGTCAGTATTATCAAAAAAATCTCCGACTAGTATGAGTGTTGCTATTAAACAGTTAGGTCTAGCAAAAAATATCACTTTAAAAGAATGTCTAGCTATGGAGTTTAGAATTTGCCAAGCTATGATGTCAAAACATGACTTTTATGAAGGAGTAAGAGCTAATTTGGTAGATAAAGATAGAAACCCTAAATGGTATCCTGCAAGTATCTTTGAAGTTTCTGAGGAAATTATTAATAGTCATTTTCATAGTTTGAATGAGAAAGAATTATTTTCTGATGAATAAAATATCATTTATTGGTTTGGGTAATATGGGAACTCCAATGGTATCTAACTTATTAAAACACAAATATGATGTAAAAGTATTCGATATAAATAAAAATAATTATAAACCTTTTAAAAAAACAAACGCAATTATAGTAGAAAAAAAACAAGAATTAAGTGAGGATAAAAGAATATTTATTAGCATGCTCCCTGATGGAGACTCCTTAAAAAAGTTAGTGCTAGGAAAAAATGGCCTTTTAAACAATCTTAAAAAAAACTCAATTTTTATAGATTGTTCATCTGTAGATTATAATACTACAGTTATTATATCTGAAAAAATGAAAAAAAAAGGAGTATATTTTTTAGATTCTCCTGTTTCAGGAGGAATTTCTGGAGCAAAAAATGCTACTCTAACAATAATGGTTGGAGGTAATAAGAAAGCATTTGATAAATCTAAGACTATATTAAATACTTTAGGAAAAAATATAATTTATGTTGGTAAGAGTGGAACAGGACAAATAGTAAAAGCTTGTAATAATATGATGCTGGGAATTAATATGGTAGGAGTATGTGAAGCATTTTTGCTAGCAAAGAAATATAAAATAGATTTAAAAAAATTCTATGATATTACATCAAAATCTAGTGGGTCATCATGGGCAATGAATACTCATTTGCCTATTGAAGGAATTGTAAAAAGTTCTGCTGCAAATAATAACTTCAAGCCAGGCTATGCCGCTAAACTTATTTTAAAAGATTTACAAATCGCACAAGATATGGCAAAACATGCAAATATTAAAACCTCTTTAGGTTTAAAAGCTCTAAAATTATATAAAAAATTCTGTAATCTAGATAAAAATAATCTTGACTACTCAGCTATAATAAAAATTTTGTCTAAAATATAAAAAAATTATTTAAATGCTTGTATTCCAGTTTGACTTCTTCCTAGAATTAATGCGTGAATGTCATGAGTTCCTTCATAAGTATTAACAGCCTCTAAATTCAGCATATGTCTAATTACATGATACTCATCTGAAATTCCATTGCCACCGTGCATATCTCTAGCATTCCTTGCTATTTCTAATGCTTTTCCAACATTGTTTCTTTTTAAAATAGATATCATTTCATTTGTTGCTTTTCCTTCATCCTTTAGTCTTCCTACTCTCAACGAAGCTTGCAATCCAATTGCAATTTCAGATTGCATATCAGCTAATTTTTTTTGGATTAATTGATTAGACGCAAGAGGCTTTCCAAATTGTTTNCTNTCCATTACATANTCTAGTGTTTTTAGCCAACAAAACTCTGCTGCACCAAGTGCTCCCCANGAAATACCNAANCTTGCTGANGTCAAACAAGTCATAGGAGCTGTCAATCCTTTTGCNTTNGGTAATAAATTCTCTTCAGGNACNAAAGTATTATCTAACATTATCATACCNGTAGGTGAGGCACGTAGTGCAAACTTTCCTTCTATTTTGGGTGTATAGATATTTTTACTATCTTTTTTTTCTAATATAAATCCTCTAATTATGTTATTTTCATCTTTAGCCCAGATTAAAAACAAGTCTGCAATAGGACTATTAGATATCCAATTTTTAGAACCATTTAGAACAAATCCGCCCTTAACTTTTTTTGCATTAGTTTGCATTGAGGCTGGATCAGAGCCATGGTCAGGTTCAGTCAATCCAAAGCAACCTATAATATTTCCTTTAGCTAGTTGGGGTAACCATTTTTGTTTTTGATTTTCATTTCCATAGTCAAAAATCGGTTGCATTACTAAACTTGACTGTACGCTTAAACTAGACCTATACGAAGAGTCAATTGCTTCAATCTCTTTAGCTATTAACCCATAAGCAACGGCGGAAACACCAGCACAACTATAGCCATTAATTTGTGCACCTAATAAACCAATTGCACCAAGTTTTTTAAACAAACTTTTATCAAACTTCTCATATCTATTTTGATGAATAATTTTGGGTAGTAATTCTTTTTTTGCAAATTCATGGCTTAAAT
>NHEU02000025.1 GCA_002171495.2 Alphaproteobacteria bacterium TMED93 | reverse complement strand
GAAATAGTATCATCTCCTGAGTCACCAGTTGTTAAAATTATCCCACTGGCTAATTCAACTGCACCAGATCCACTAAGAGATTGGATGGTATCTGTAGCATCTACGTCATACGTTCCTGAATTAATTACATCCGTTGTATCTGCTAAAGTACCTGTTAACTTTAAGGTTCCGGCTGAGATTGTTGTATCACCCGTATAAGTATTCGAGCCTGCAAATGTTAACGTCCCTGATCCAGCTTTAGTTAAAGCACCAGAACCAGAAATCACTCCGGAAACAGTATCATCTCCTGAATCACCAGTTGTTAAAGTTATCCCACTGGCTAATTCAACTGCACCAGATCCACTTAATGATTGAATGGTATCTGTAGCATCTACGTCATACGTTCCTGAGTTTATTACATCGGTTGTATCTGCTAAAGTACCTGAAACTGTAAGTTTTCCTGCACTAATTGTTGTATCCCCGGTATAAGTATTATTAGTAGAAAGCGTTAAGGTTCCTGACCCTGCTTTTGTTAAGGAACCGTCACCAGAAATAACTCCAGAAATTTCATCATCTCCTCCATCTCCTGTTGTCAAAGTTACTCCACTAGCTAACTCTACTGCACCAGATCCACTTAATGATTGAATAGTATCAGTAGCATCTACATCATAGGTAGTCCCAGAACTTAATATTACATCGGTACTATCTGATAATGTTCCAGTAACTTGAATAGTTCCAGATGTTAAGTTTGTGTTTCCTGTATAAGTATTATTTCCTGATAAAAGTAGTTTTCCGCTTCCTGTCTTTGAGTATCCACTACTTCCAGTCATGATACCTCCATATGTTAACGTCACAGAAGTGTCAGTTTGGATAATACTATTACTATCTTGTATTGTTATTCCTTTATTACTACCTAATGTAAAAGAAGATATTGCTCTTAGTTTACCTCCATCAAAAATTATATTATCTGCATCTGCAGATCCTGGTGTTGCTCCCAGATTAGCACTAGCAGAAACCCTTAAAGTTCCATCCTCGATTGTAGTAGACCCTGTATAAGTATTGCTTCCTGATAACTCCCATGCCCCAGGGTATTCTTTTGTAAGATTACCAGTTCCAGAAATTACTCCCCCGTATGTTATTGTACGACCACTTCTTGTCCCTATTTTACCATTACCCGATAAAGTGATACCTCTATTTGCATTCATTGTAAAAGAAGCATTTCCGTATAACCTTCCTCCATTAAATGTAATATAATCTGCATCAAAAGATCCGGGAACTGCACCTAAGTTAGCATCACTATTTCTGGCTATAATACCTCCCTCATTTATATTAAAACCTCCTGTAAAAGTATTAGTTCCATATAACCTTAACCAACCACTACCCTGTTTAACGATTTTTCCATCTCCGGATATTACTCCATTAATGTCATGGGTTGTACTATCTCCTGTAGTTAGTATTACACCGCTGGCCAATTCAATTTTACTTGAATTAGAAGAGTCATATACTCTGGTAATAGTGTCACTATTATCAACATCATAAGTGCCTTGATTATTTATTACGGCACTATCGGATAAAGTTCCTGTTACTTGCAATGTTCCTGCACTTATAGTGGTTAAACCTNTATAAGTATTATCTCCCGATAACAGTAATGTTCCTGCACCTGATTTTGTAAAGGCCCCTGAATCTGCAATTACTCCACCATAAGTCAATGTAGTTGAGGAATTAGTATTAATAGTACCACTTCCGGTCATGGTAATACCTTTATTGGTCCCTAAAGAAAAAGTTCCGGTTGTATTTAAAGTTCCTCCGTTAAAAATTATGTTATCTGCATCTACAGAACCTGGAGTAGCCCCAATGTTAGCTGCAGATGAAATAGCTATCGTTCCAGCTGNAATGGTTGTTGAGCCTGAATATGTGTTAGATCCTGATAATGTTAAAGTTCCAGATCCAGCTTTAGTAAGAGCTCCTGCACCAGAAATAACTCCAGAAATAGTATCATCTCCTGAGTCACCAGTTGTTAAAATTATCCCACTGGCT
Organism: Alphaproteobacteria bacterium TMED93; assembly: GCA_002171495.2. Taxonomy (GTDB): domain Bacteria; phylum Pseudomonadota; class Alphaproteobacteria; order TMED109; family TMED109; genus JAYYAX01. Next base: position 25,968 of record NHEU02000025.1, on the reverse strand, counting down.
AATTCAACTGCACCAGATCCACTAAGAGATTGGATGGTATCTGTAGAGTCTACGTCATACGTTCCTGAATTAATTACATCCGTTGTATCTGCTAAAGTNCCTGAAATAGTTAACTTTCCAGCTGAAATTGTTGTATCTCCTGTATAAGTATTGTTCGCTGAAAAAGTTAAAGTTCCTGATCCAGACTTTGTAAGAGATCCTGCACCAGAAATGACTCCAGAAATAGTATCATCTCCTCCATCTCCTGTTGTCAAAGTTATACCACTAGCTAACTCTACTGCACCTGATCCGCTTAAAGACTGAATCGTATCCGTAACATCTACATCATAGGTTCCTGAATTAATTACATCCGTTGTATCTGCTAAAGTNCCTGAAATAGTTAACTTTCCAGCTGAAATTGTTGTATCTCCTGTATAAGTATTGTTCGCTGAAAAAGTTAAAGTTCCTGATCCAGCCTTTGTAAGAGCTCCTGTACCAGAAATAACTCCTGATATAGTATGAGTATTAGAATCTCCTGTTGTAAGTGTTATACCATTAGCTAATTCTACTGCACCTGATCCGCTTAAGGACTGAATCGTATCCGAAGCATCAACATCATAAGTTCCCGAGTTAATAACATCCGTTGTATCTGCTAAAGTANCAGAAACTGTTAGAGTTCCAGCAGAAATTGTTGTGTCTCCTGAATAAGTATTAGCTCCGGATAATAATAATGTTCCTGCTCCTGTTTTGGTCAAAGCCCCTGAGTCAGCAATAATTCCTCCATAAGTAAGCGTTGTAGTTGAAGCATTTTCTATAGTTCCTCCACTAGCTCCTAAAGATACACCCCTGTCAGAGTCCAAAGTAATACTGGATGTGGATAACAGACTTCCTCCATTTAAAACTAAGGATCCTGTAGTTGCACTTGCCGGTGCCTGTCCTAAATTATTGTCAGCACTAATACTTATCTTTCCCCCAGAAATCGTAGTTGTACCTGAATATGTGTTAGTTCCNCCNAAAANAAGTGTTCCTGCACCTGATTTTGTTAAATTTGCTGACCCTGTGACCACTCCACTATAAGTTAATTCAGTAGAGGAATTAGTGTTAATCGTACCATTTCCAGTCAGTGTAATCCCTTTATTAGCTCCTAAAGAAAAAGTCCCAGTTGTGTTTAAAGTTCCTCCATTAAAAATTATATTGTTGGCATCTGCTGATCCTGGAGTAGCTCCAATATTAGCTGAAGATGATATAGCTATTGTTCCAGCCGATAAAGTTGTAGAACCTGAATAAGTATTTGAACCAGAAAGAGTGANAGTTCCTGNNCCNGCTTTTGNAAGTNCNCCAGCACCTGAAATTACTCCTGATAGAGTATGATCATTAGAATCCCCTGTTGTCAGTGTTATACTATTAGCTAACTCTACTGCACCNGAACCGCTTAAAGATTGGATCGTGTCTGTGGTATCAACATCGTACGTTGCTGAATTTATGACATCAGTGCTATCAGAAAGTGTGCCTGAAACAGTTAATTTTCCTGCAGAAATTGTGGTATTACCAGTATAGGTATTGGCTCCAGACAATGATAAAGTTCCATCACCTGATTTAGTAATTGCCCCAGAACCTGTAACCACTCCACCATAACTTAAGGTTGTACTACTATCTGTGTTTATAGTTCCCGTGCTACTTAATGTAATTCCCCTATTTGAGTCTAAAGTAAACCCAGAGGTATTATTTAAAGTTCCTCCACTGAATATAATATTATCTGCATCTGTTGAACCTGGACTTCCGCTTATATTTGCATCGGAAGCAACTTGAAGCGTTCCGGCAGATAAAGTTGCGCTACCGGTATAACTATTATTTCCAGTTAGAACTAATGTNCCCGCCCCTGATTTCGTTAGACCATAGGATCCAGATATTACGCCTCCGTAAGTTAAAGTATCATCAGTATCAACATTTATTGTACTATTGTTGGTTAAGGATATGCTTTTATTTGTTCCCAAAGTAAATGCTGCTGTAGATCGTAGAGCTCCTCCATTGAGAACTATATCTGTTTCAGCACTTCCAGGCGTTGCTCCTAAATTATCTGAAGCTGATACAGCTATTGTTCCTGCATTAATATTTATAGCTCCCGTAAATGATGAGTTTGTTCCAGATAATGTTAGGGTTCCATTTCCTTGCTTAACTAAAGTACCATTTCCAGAAATTGTTCCTGAAATTGTATTATTACCATTATCCCCAGTAGTTAAAGTAAAAGTATCTGGTATAGAAAAAGCTCCTGATCCTTCTACAGAAGCAAATGTAACATCATTATCTAGAGTAAAAGTTGCATTATTTATCAAATGAGGACTGCCAGAAAATGTTCCTTTAAAAACTAATTCTCCTGCAGAAGAGGTAAAGACTCCGGATATACTATTACTCCCTCCTTGAAAAGTGTAGATTCCTGTACCTTGTTTAGCAAAATTACCACTNCACCAGTNAAATTNCCTGNAATANTTTCNNTTCCATTNTCACCTCCTGCAGTTAAAGTNCTAGNGCTNGCGATATCTATTGTACCTGCNCCNGTNAGTGACTGGATNGTATCGTTNGTATTTACATCATAGGTAGTTCCAGAATTAACTATNACATCAGTACTATCAGATANAGTNCCTGAAACNNTNAGTGTNCCNNCATTTAANGTAGTNTCACCGGTATAAGTATTNGCTCCACTTACAGTAACAGTTCCCGNTCCTGATTTTATAAAATTCCCAGATCCAGATATTACNCCTGAATACGTAGCTGTACCAGATTGATTGAAAGTTGCATCACCGCTTNCAAGAGAAATATTNTTTTCTACAGTAGCTCCACTTGAAGAGCTTATTGAGGATCCGCCTCCCAAACTAATAGTACCTGAACCAGATACTGATCCAGAGCCTGTTGTTAGTACCAATCCTCCTGATCCTGTTCTAGAAATACTAGAATTTATGATGATATCATTATCGGCATCTAAGGTTAGATCATTGCCGCTTGAGGAAGATATTGCTGAATTAACTGTAATATTTCCATCTTGAGAACCACCTCCATCAGTTCTAACGGTAATATTACTACTAGCTAGTGCTGTGACTAAAGTACTTGCACTTATTTGCTCATCATCTTCATCAGCCGTGTAATCAGCTCCACTTCCACTACTCACAATTTCTATATTATATGGATCCAATAACCAGGTTCCATCTCTTCCAGTGAAAGATTTGGTTGAAACACTAGAATCACTAATATCTAGCTTGTGTCCAGAGGTCTCAATCTTACCTCCATCACCTCCTTCTATTCCACCTTTAGCTAGCAAAGTACCTTTTACGGTAGTTTTACCAGTTTTATTATGAATATCAGACCAAACTACAATCTCTCCTCCAGTTCCATATTTTATGGAAGATGCGTCGATTTCTGTATTTTCTTCTACAACAACAGTTTTAGCTTGATACACTTCAGGATTAGAGTTCTGCCAGCTTCCTCCAACTAAGGCTTGCCCTCCTCCATTTTTTCCTGTTACGTTTATTACTGTTCCTGTTTTTAATGTAATATGATCTCCAGTAACCTCTATTTTTCCACCAATCGATACTTCAGAAGAGGCTACCATAGTTCCAGAATTTTTAATTTTACCCTTTTTCGAGGATAAAAATATTTTTCCCCCCTGTTTTGTTATACCTTTGGCCTTAATTGTCCCCTTGTTATTGATTACAGCAGATAAAACCTCATCTCTTCCTTCTGAGGAAAGAATAACTGCTCCGTCATTTGCATTAATTGCATGATTATTTTCTATTAATGAATTTAAAGAACCTTTTTCTATGCTGTAATTTATTAACTGGTTTCCATCTAAGGATAATTTAATTTTATCGCCAGAAAGTAATGCAGAAGACCCAGAAGGAGTATTTATGGTACCATTGTTTTCCACTCTATTGGCTATTAATGCTATGGTTCCTCCTTCGTAAGCATTTAATTCTCCATTATTTTGCACTAAAGCATTGTAGCTGTTATCTTTTTCAAAAATATACTTATCATTTAGAAAGTTATTTGAACTCATATTTAAGGAGGTAGCAATCATTGCACCTACATCAACTTTTGATCCTCCTTGAAATATAACTCCGCTTGGATTAATAAATATTAATTGCCCGTTTGCCTTTAAACTTCCGTAAATATGGGAAGGATCATTAGAAAAAACTCTATTTAAAGCCGTAGAAGAGCTTCCAGGTTGAAAAAACTCTACACTTGCTTCTTTTCCTATATTAAAAGTTTCCCAATTAAGAATTACTTTATCTGATGATTGATTAATCGATAAATTATTATTTTCTTGTTTGATTGTTGCGCTGCCACCTGCAACTGTTCCTCCTGTAGGAAGAGTATCTTTATGTATTTCTTGGGATGATAAATTTGACAAAAATAGAGCAGTAGAGACTACTAGAGACAGAGATATTTTTGTTAATTTTATCATTTAAAATTTTAAGTAAAAACTGTTTCATTTTTTTCTCTATTTTAAGTTATAAACACCAAGAAACCAATACCTCCAAGTATCGTCTTTGCCATCACTATTATTTCCAGAACTAGTCTTTCCTGGGTTGCCAGATATCGAATCGGCAACACCTAATTTTAGACTGTAATCATTGCCTGAAAACATATCTAAAAATGCACCCCAACCTTTTAGTGAATATTTGTTGGGCGTAGTCATACTAATATTCAGTAAGTCCTTGTATTGTTTGATGTTTCCATAATCATAGAATAAACCATATTGCATGTTATCAAACAAGTTTATATAAGAACTATTTGGTTTATATCTCAGGTCAATACCAACTTTCCTTCCTTCATCTCCACTAGCTTCTCCAGAAGGGAAAGCTCTAATTCCTCCAATTCCTCCAAGTGTGAATTTTTCTGAACTATCAAGGTTTTGACTAGCGAACTGCATGGAACCCAAAATTTGTAAATCAAGTCTTTCTACGATTCGTTGAATACGCAGAAATTGAATGTAAGTTTTATTAAAACTTCCGTCTGTTTTAGCGCCACTTGAACCCTGATCACTTGATAAGTCAGTAGAAGCCCCAGACAAATCTAACTCGCCAAAAGATTGCTTCAATAAAGCTTGCATATATCCCCCAAGAAAAATATTGTCTATATTTTGAAACAAAATACTTGAATCAAAACTCTCAATGATTTTATCACTAGTCTCTACTCCAGTAGTTTCATTATACATATCTTTGAGATTATACCCGGCTAAAATGAGCAGCGCTCTTTCTGCGCTCCTTAATAAAGGATATTTTACATTAGCTTTATAAGTAAAAGCATCTCCTTTAGACTGAGGGCTTGTTTTCAAGTCTTTTCCTATTTTATACTTCAGCTGATTAAATGATAATGTTCCTCTCATTCCATCTCTACCAATTGGAAAGTTATACCCTAATTGATTTAAACTAAAGTTACCTGTAGGAGCAGTAATCATATTAAAGGTAATCTGATCTCCTATTTTGGTAGGATTATTAATGAATACTGTTCCTGTGGCCCTATTTTGACCAGTATACCTATTTCCATAATTATCTAAGAATATTGANCCTGTTACAGCAGGCCCTTCACTAGCGTCTATTACTATGCTTGTTGAGTAAGCGTCTTTTCCAGGCTTTAATGTAACCTTAGCATCTATTCCCGGAACTTCATTAAAGTTTAATATAGCTCTTTCTAGGCCTTTTTGAGTAAACTTTCCCTTCATGCCTTCAATAAAGTAACTTTCTGAAACTCCTTCTNTTAGTCTGAGGTTATTTTTTTTAATTTCAAAAGGTTGCTTACTGTCTAATTTTCCTTCTGATATATAAATTATTATAACTCCATTCTTTACTTCCTGTTCTGGTATATATACTTGAGCTAGGAAATAACCTTCATCTCTATAAAAATTTTGAATTCTTTTTGCGGCTTTTTGTATGTCATCAAAAGATAAACTTTTTCCTATTAAATCTTGAATAACAGCTGTAAGTTGTTCATCCGTAAAACCATTTGTCTGCCCATCAAACTTAAAATATTTTACCTCAATTTTTTCACCATTTTGTCCAGAAACTCCATTAATCAATTCTTTGCCTTCTGGAACTTGCACAGGTAATATGTTTACTTTTCTTAACTCTTCCTCAAAGTTTAATAAACTCCCTGCATTGGGAACTGAATAAGAGTTATTTACTATATTAAAGTAAACAATAAATAGTACTGTTAATGTCTTTTTATTTAAAATTTCAATTATTTTCATACTATCATTACTTAACTTTAAAAATGGCGTCCTCGGCAAGATTCGAACTTGCGACCCTCTGCTTAGAAGGCAGATGCTCTATCCAGCTGAGCTACGAGGACTTAGAAAAAAATTATATGTCATTATTTTTTAAAATTAAAGACTAAATATAATTCACATCAACATTAGCATACTATAGTTGTTAAATATTTATTGGTATATATAATCTTACTAAATCTAAATAATTAAAAAAATAAATAATATAAAATGTGTAGGCATATTGGGTACATAGGAAATAAAGAGTTTATTGATAAAATCATTCTAGAAAAGAAACACTCTTTAATAGATATGGCTTTTCAACCAAAAGAAATGGAAAATGCTAAGCTTAATGCTGATGGTTTTGGAATAGGTTGGAACAGCATAGAAAATGAAAAAAAATTTTTTCTTTACAAAAACTACATGCCAATTTGGAATGACCCAAACCTTAATTCTTTTGCAAAAAATATTAAGACTAATTTATTGATAGGAAATGTTAGAAGTGCAACTTTATTAACTAATATTGGATATCAAAATACCCATCCATTTATTTTTGAAAACTTACTCTTTTCTCATAATGGATTCATTGAAAATTTTGAACCTGTAGTTAAGGGAAAGCTTTTAGGCTTATTAGACAATAATCTATTATCTGCAATAAAAGGAAATACTGACTCTGAATTAATTTTTTTCATAATTATTAATATATATAAAAAAGAGAAAAACCTATTAAAAGCAATTAGAAAAACATTNAAAATTCTCTCTGAATTATGCAAAGCTGCTATGCTAAATTTTATAATAGCAGAATTTAAAGATACAAAATNCAAATTATATGCAACTAAAACTGCAATAAANTTATCACCNCCTTCGCTTTATTATCAGGTCAATAAGAATAAAAGTATTTTCATTTCCTCTGAAAAACTTGATAAAAAGAAGTGGTTATCAGTAAAAAATAACTCTTTAATAGAATGCAGTAAAAATAAATTTAAAATTATGGATATTAGCAATATTGAAATCAATTAAATATATTAATANCCTACAAAAAAAGCAAAAAATGATTTTAAATCAATTGTTTAAAATCAATAAACATAATATAAATAAGAAAATACATTCTGAATTAAGCCCCCTAGGGTGGCACGTATTACACTGTATTTTNGTNGAAGCTACATGGATTAGAAGNTACTTTTATTCAGATGAAACNATTGTAAGCAAATTTAAACATCTTGCTGATGCTACTAAAATAAACGTAAATAAAAGACATCTTGGGCTTCCTGAAGTGCATGACTTAAAAAACTATGCAGAAACTTTTTTCCATGAAAACATACTACTTATTAAACAATTATTATCTCGAAAAATTAAAAAAGAATATTCTTTAAATTATATTATTAATTTTCTTAACCAACATCATTCACAACATATAGAAATCATGAATATTATAATCAGCTTACACAATTTAAATTTTAATAAAAAATTTAATGACTTTGCGCAANAAATTTATCCTNAAGAATATAAGTTTTCAGGAATTGAAATAAGCAAAGGAAATTATAAAGTTGGTGCAAAAAAATTAGCTTTTTCATTTGATAATGAAAATCCAAGACATGAAGTATTTTTAAAAAATTATGTTATTTCAAAAAAGTTAATTAAAATTTCTGAATGGTATGCTTTTATGAAAGAAAATGGATACGAAAGAAAAGAGTTTTGGTCTGCACCAGGATGGAAATGGCGTGTTAAAAATAATATAAAATTTCCAATGAATTGGGTTTTTAAAAATAAAAATAGTTTTTCACTTTCTACTCCAGATGGATATATTATTCCAAATAATAACTTTCCTGTAAGCAATATAAGCAAGTATGAGATCGAAGCTTTTGCATCTTGGAATAATATGAGATTGCCTCATGAGTATGAATGGGAGGTGGCCTCCAATAAATTAGAAGAAAAATTTAAAGTTTGGGAATGGAGCTCAAATCTTTTTTTTGGTTATAAACACTTTAAACCTTATCCGTATAAAGAATATTCTTATCCATGGTTCNATCAAAATTACTTTACTTTAAAAGGTTCTAGTGCTTTTACGTTAAAAGATGTTAGAAGAGANTCTTTTAGAAATTTTTACCAACCGNATGCNAGATACATTTTTTCAGGTGGTCGTTTGTGCATTTAGTTTTTTTTAAGATAAATTGATGTTACTAAGCCAAATGTAGAAATTAGTAATAAAAATATAAAAAAGATTTGAAAAGAACTTTTAATATCTTGTAAATCAAGCAAAAACCCAAATAGNGGACCAATAAAAATATCAGGCAAATAGCCTATAAAAGATATTATTCCAACAGCTGCTCCTGTTATAGAGCTAGGTATATAAGAATCTTCTAATAAACTATAAAAAATCCCTCTTAGAGCAAAAACTCCTACCATACTTATTGTTAAATTTAAATACACAATAGAGATAATCTGCTTATCTAGATTAAAAATACTCAAAAAAGAATAAGACCCTACCATAAAGAAAAATAAGTATTTAGTACAAACTCTTGGTGTAATTTTATCAGCAATAAACCCTGCCAGTAATGCAGCTACAGGCCTAGTGTAGGAAAAAAGAGTCATTACATATGCAGATTTTTCTTTGCTAAATTCTAGAATTTCATAAAAATATAAAGAGTAATAATCTATTGCTTTGTAACAAGCATAAGCACTAAAAACAATTATTGAAATACATAATATAGGTTTTTTGTTTTTATAAATTTCGTTTATGTTGTATTTAATTTTTTTATTTTTAGTNTGAGTTTTTTCTTCTTTAAAAAAAAATAAAATTATTATTGATGATAGGAAAGTTACAAATGAATAAAAAAATATTACTACAGCCAAAGGCGATATACTTATNGAAATATTATTTTTTAAAAAACCTAATAAAGTATTACTTGTGTAAAGAAGTACCGCTATGGATGCACATAAAGAAGCTACTAAACCTCTTCCTGCTTCAAGAGCACCGAAAGAAGCCCCTTGATTATTTCCAGCTATAGATCGAGTTGCTTTTATTAGGGCCGCCCAGAAAAAGAGAATAGTAGTTATGCCCCAATATCCAAATAAAAAATACAAGCCATAGATATTAGGATTTGTCATGTAGATAATTCCACCTAAGGAGGTCATAAATAAAGAAAAAAACAGTAAATACTTAGGTGTCACTTTATCTGCTATGTATCCTCCAGGCAAATAACTAAGAAAAGCAGTAATTCCATAGATGCTAAAAGCTATACCTAGCTGCATGTTAGTATAATAATAATCTTCTAATAGTGATGGTCTGAAAAATCTTATTACATGAAATGGCAAGGAAAATATTAGTTCACCTGCAATTATTAAAAATACTAATGGCAATATTTTTTTCATAATTCTATTTTATTAATATTAAATTGTAATTTATATGTAACATTAAATGAAAATAAAATATTTTATTAATTTTGACTTTATGTTACTTATAATTTTTATATTTTATCGGTAATAATATTTTGTCTCACACTCACAATATCCAAGAAATAAGTAAAGTAGATGATTCTTTTAGTTTAAAAGAATTAAATTTAATGCTAAAAAACAAAAATAAATCTATTCCTACTAAATTTTTATATGATGATTTAGGAAGTAAGTTATTTGAAGAAATAAGTAATACTAAAGAATATTATTTAACTAGAACGGAAAAAAAAATACTTAATAAGTATTCTTCTAAAATCATTAATGAGTCAGGAGCTCGTGAATTATTGGAGTTAGGAAGTGGATCTTCAAAAAAAACAAAAATATTAATACTAAAAGCTTTAAAAGTAGAAAATAATATAACTTATGTATCCTTTGATATATCAGAAAAAGCATTAAAGATGTCTTATGAAGAGTTAAAAGATATAAGCTCAAATCTAAATATTAAATTAGTAAAAGGAGACTTTATAAATGATTTAGAAAAACTAGACCATACTGATAAACCAAGATTATATTTATTTTTAGGAAGCACACTTGGAAACTTTAATAACGAGACTGCTATAAAGTTTCTATCAAATATTTCAAAAAAAATGAAAAAAAATGATTTTCTTTTACTAGGCGTTGATAAAATAAAAAATAAAGAAATTATTAAAGCTGCTTATAATGATGAAGCTGGTATAACAGAAAAATTTAATAAAAATATCCTAAATGTTATTAATAAAGAATATGATTTAAACTTTAACCCTAAAATGTTTAGCCATGTTGCAGAATTTAATGAAGACAAAAATCAGATTGAAATGTATCTCAAAGCTATTAGTAATCAAAAAATTAATTCTCATATAGAAAATATTGAAATAAACTTAGGAGAAAAAATCCTAACTGAAATAAGTAGAAAATTTTCGGATTCATCAATTGATGAAATTTTTCAAAACTCAGGACTTGAGATTGTGCAAGACTTCAGAGATGAAAAAAACTATTACTCTATATATTTACTAAAATCTATTTAAATTAGTCTACACAAATATGAAGCTTTAAATTTTTTTAAAAATTAAATTAAAAGATTTTATATAAAATAATCTTTTTTAACTTTACAAAATTATGCTATATTTAAAACTTAATATGCGAGTACTTTTTTTAACTATAATTGCTTTATTTTTCATTACGGGGTGTACTAAAAATGGTGTTCCTCTAATGAGTAGTGGCGTGTCAGGAACTGAAGGGCTACCACCTGAACAATTGAGTTTTGCAAAGTTTAAAGACATTGCTATACCTGACGGGGCAGTTATGGATATGGAAAATACGGTTATATTTGGAAGTGATGATGAGTGGTTCGGAAGATTATCAATAAACCCTCGTTTAAGTCATGCAGAAACCTTTGATTTTTTTAGATATGAAATGCCTAATCTCTCCTGGAAAGAAATTACTAATGTTAGAGCTACAAGTAGTGTTTTATCTTATGAAAAAGATCAAAGAATTGTCACAATTCAAATTAGAACCTCTTATGGANAAACANATTGTTCAATTAATATGTCTCCAAAAAAGCAATAGGATAATACAATATGGAAAAAGAAGATAATAAAAACTATGGAAGTATTGCTCTAGTTACACTAATAACTTTATTAGCTTCAGCTGGAGTTATTTATTTAATAGTAACAGTTTTAAATTAAATAAACTTATTATTTTAATTTCTCTATTTTAACACCGCCAGGTGCCTGCTCTGTTGGTGTAATCTCTATAGCTGAAACATTTACATGTGCTGGACATTCAATAGCAAATAATATTGAGTCTGCTATGTCAGATGCTTTTAACATATTCAAGCCTTTTTTCATATTCATAGCATCTTTTTTATCATCAAAGGCTACATCAAAAAACTCTGTATCTACTCTACCAGGATTTATTTCCGTACACCTTATTCCAGTTCCAGAGAGTTCTAATCTAAGATTTTGATTAATTAAATGCACAGCTCCTTTTGACCCTCCATATACTGAACTAGATAGAGGATATAAACCTGCTATTGATCCTATGTTAATAATGTGTCCTTTTTTTCTTTTTACCATGCCTGGAACTATACACCTTAGTAGTTGAAGGAATGCTTGAACGTTAGTATCAATTGTAGTTGCAATATCTACAGCTTTAGTTTTATAAATTTTATCAAAACCTCTTCCTAAACCAGCATTATTAATGAAAACATCAAATTTTATTTTTTTAAGCTTTTCAATTTCTTTAGTATTCCTTATATCCATTATTACTGATTTGCAGCCTGTCTCTTTTTTTAACTTAATTAATTTTGATTTCCTTCTAGCTAAAGCAGTAACTTTATATCCTTTTTTGCTTAACAATCTTACAACTGCTTCTCCAATTCCACTGGAAGCACCTGTCACTAGTGCTGTTTTATATTTATTAGAAAGCATTATTAATCATATATCACCAAACAAACTTTCTAAATCCTTTTTTTCTTTGATTGTCAGTTTTGTTAATTTATTTTCTATATTTCTAAATATTTTAATAAATATTTTTCCTTCTGGAGTTAATTGAGAACCTCTCACGCCTTTTCCTCCTGATTTAGCATCAACTAATTTTTTTGATGAATGATTATTTAATTCATTGATTAATTTCCAAGCCTTTTTATATGANAGCCCTATACTCTCAGCAGCTTTAGATATTGANCCTTTTTNATTAANTTTTTCTAGCAATAATATTTTACCCGGTCCCACATAAAAATTATTTTTTATCTGAATTCTAATTTTTATTAATTTTTTTTTTTTAGTATTCAATATAAACTTCATCACCTATATTAACTCCAAGTATATCTGTTAAACCAGAATTTATTTCTAAAATATATTTAGCAACCATCTTAGAAGTATAAATTTTTTCACTTAAAGGCATAACCTCTTTAAGCAAGTCTACTATAATATTTTCTTCAGAAATAAATATTATATCTAAACTTATTTCAGTATTCTTCATCCAAACATTAGCAAAAGATGACTCAGGTAATATAAATAGCATTCCTTCATCTATATTCAAATTTGACCTGAACATTAAGCCGTTTCTTCTCTTTTCATTTGTATCAGCAATTTCAACTTTAAACATAAAATTTTCAATTTTTACATGCCCAAACTTTAACTCAGAAGCATTTAAAAAGTTAAAAGCTTGAAAAAAGAAAAAGACAAAGAAAAAAGTTTTTATTTTTTTTAAGTGCATATTCTCAAATCTTTTTATAAAATATTTATATGAATTTATCAAAAAAAATTTTCTTAGCGCTTGGAGTTGGCCTTTTCTTTGGCTCCATGTTTAATTACTTAGACCTTTTTCAAAATAAAGTATTTTTAGATTTTGTAGAAGTGCCAGGAAGTATATTTATCTCCTCACTTAAAATGTTAATTGTCCCTGTAGTATTTTTTTCTATAGTTAGCGGTGTCACTGGACTTAGTAATGTTTCTACTTTGGGCAGGATAGGAACTATTTCTGTGTTACTTTATTTAATAACTACATGTATAGCTATAACATTGGCTCTAGTTTTTTCTAATATAATTGACCCTGGAATTAAAAGAAATATAACGGAAGTAGAAACTTTTATAAAGCAAGAAACTCCTGATTTAAAAAATGTTATTATAAATATTGTACCTAGCAATATATTTAAAGCCTTTTCAGAGGCTAATATGCTGCAAGTAATTTTCTTTGCTATAATATTTGGTATTACATTGAATTTAATAAGCAANAAAAANATTAAATTAAAAGAGGCAATTTTCCAGTTNAATGATCTATTTTTAAAAATGATTGAAGTCATAATGTATATTGCACCTTATGGAGTTTTTTTTCTAATATTTAAGACTTTTCTTACTCAAGGTTTCGAAACTATTTTTGAATTAGGAGAATACTTTTTTACAGTTTTANTAGTATTAATTATTCATTTATTTTTTACTTATGGTGGGCTCTTATTNATATTAGGAAAAATTAATATTTTTAAATTTTTTTCNAAGATGAANAACTCTATGCTGTTTGCCTTTTCCACCTCNAGTAGTGCTGCTACTATACCNATTAATTTGAAAACTGTAGAAGAAAGTTTGGGAGTGAAAAAATCAGTAGCCTCATTTACGGTTCCATTAGGAGCAACAATCAATATGGATGGCACTGCTATAATGCAAGGAGTAGCTACTGTTTTTTTAGCTAATACTTATGGAGTTGATCTTAGTTTAGCTGATTTCATGTCAGTTATTTTAGTAGCTACTTTAGCATCAATTGGAACAGCTGGAGTCCCTGGTGTAGGACTAATAATGCTTACTATGGTATTAAATCAAGTTGGCTTGCCTGCGGAGGGGATAGCATTAATTATTGGCATTGATAGAATTCTAGACATGACTAGAACAGCTGTAAATGTTACTGGTGATGCAACCGTATCTTGTGTAGTTGCAAAAATTGAAAAAAAGATAAACTTACAAAAACTTAACTCTTAGTTCTTAAGTACCACTCTGCCCAAGAACCATCATAAACACTCCAATTTAAGTTTCCTATAAAAGATAGTGAGAAAGCTATAGAACAAGCACTTATACCTGAACCACAAGTACAAATTACTTTATTATTTTTAAAAATAACTTTTTTTAAAATATTTCTAATTTTACTTTTTGTTATAAAAAAACCATTGAGCTCAAATATTGAGGCTTCTAAATTTTTACTTTCTTCTATATTACCCTTGCCTATATTTTTTCTGGGCTCAGGATCTAATTTTAAAAACCTTCTTGCAGGCCTTGCATCTAAAATAGAATAGTTGTTATTTTGCTTTTTTATATATGATAATTCTTCAAAGGTTACATTTATTTTTTTTTTTAATCTACCTACCTTATATTTAGTTTGAGTAATTTTTTCTAGACCAGATATTATTTTTCCATTAGCAAAAGTCCACGCTTTAAAACCTCCATTTAATATAAATACTTTTTTATGTCCAAAATACTTAAACATCCACCAAACTCTAGGAGAACTTAATACACCTTCTCTACTGTAAACTACTAATATATCATCTGATTTTATTCCTAAATCAGATACTTTATTTTCGAATATACTGGCACTTGGAAGCATATGAGGCAAATTAGAACTTGTATCACATATATCATCGATATCAAAAAAAACTGATTTTGGTATTCTTTTACTTTTATATTCTTTTTTAGGATCTCTATCAACATTAGGTAAATACCAAGAAGCATCTAATACCTTTACATTTTTTCTTTTAATATTTTTTTTTAACCAATGTCCACTTACTAACATATTTATAACCAGTTTGGGTAAGTGAGGCCCTTAGATGTCAAATATTCTTTATTAAAAATTTTATTAGAATACCTACCAGCATAATCACAAAGAACTGTAACTATAGTTTTATTAGGACCTAAGTGCTTAGCAAGTTTTATTGCACCCGCTATATTGATACCGCTACTTGGACCTAGAAATAAACCTTCTTCCCTAATTAAATCATAAATTATATTTAATGCAGATTGATCAGAAATTTTAAAAGCTCCGTCAAACTCTATACCTTCAATATTTTTTGTAATTCTACTTTGTCCTATTCCTTCAGTAATAGAACTATAAGCTGCTTTAGAATTTCCTTTTCTTATATAAGAATACATACCAGAGCCATAAGGATCAGCACAAAAGATTTTTATATTTTTATTTTTATTCTTTAGCCCTAAAAAATTGCCAGCCAATGTACCCCCCGTCCCTATAGAACAAATAAAAGCATCTATTTTTCCTTGAGTTTGTTCCCATATCTCTTTTGAGGTAGTTTCTATATGTGCCTTTCTATTCGCAAGGTTATCAAACTGATTAGACCAATTTGCATTTTTTTCTTGAGCAATTTTTTTTGATAATTGTATGTAATTTTTTTTGTCGGTGAAAGGTGCTTTCTCAGTTAATACCACTTCTGCTCCTAACTGCTTTAATAATACAATTTTTTCTTGGCTTTGATCATTAGGCATAACTATTATTGTTTTATATCCCATAGCGCTACCTATTATAGTTAAACCTATTCCTGTATTGCCTCCTGTCCCTTCAACTATTATTTTATTATTAAGGTGGTTGTTTTTCTCTAGCTCGTTAATTATATATAACGCAGCTCTATCTTTTACTGATTGTCCAGGGTTTAAAAACTCTGCTTTTCCTAAAATACTACATTGGGTTATTTCAGATGCTTTTTTTAATTTAATCAATGGCGTGTTTCCTACTTCATCAACTATGCTTTCTGAAAAGAAATTTGTATTTCTATCCATTTTTATTCTTAGGCTTTTTAATTGCATTATTTTGTGGATTATAGCCTCTTACAGCTAAAAATAAAAAAATTATAGTGCAAATTAAGCATACTAGAAAACCATCTAGGTAAAATCTTCCCAAGCTTGCAGCTCTAATCATTTCTACCCCATACGTAAATGGGTTTAATTTTGCAATATAATAGACATACAGAGCCCCATTTTCCATAAGTCTCCATAAAGGATATAAAGCTGAAGAGATGAAAAACATGGGAAATATAACAAAATTCATAGTTCCAGCAAAGTTTTCTAATTGTTTAATGTATACAGATAATAAGAGACCTAATGAGCCTAGCATTAATCCAAATAATACAATAAAGGGGAATGCTAAAAACCAACCCGTAAAACTTGTTAAAAAAGGAGTATAAATATTTACAATAGGTAAACAAATTATTAAAAAACAGTATGCTTGTATTATCGATAGAATAGTACCAGCAATTAATTTTGATATTAGCATATACCATCTTGGTAAAGGAACGGTGAGTAAAATTTTCATTACTCCCATTTCTCTATCATACACCATAGATAAAGAAGATTGCATTCCGCTAAATAATAAAACCATTCCCAACAAACCAGGTGTAATATACTCAAAGTAATTTATATTTTGAGTAGGATAGAAATTTATTAATCCAGGTTGTATCCCTTTAGCGGATCCTACTCCTGCTGCAAATACAAATAACCAGAGGGCAGGCCTAACTATAGCTGAAAAAAGTCTTCCTTTTTGATTAGAAAACTTAATAATTTCTCTAATTGATAACCCTAATAAGGCTGATATATAATGCCTAATTTTCATAATTATTAATATTACACTCTATTTCTTTTTGAATTATTCCTAATGTATCTAGATTATTTTTACTATTTTTAAAGCTCTCAATAGGCGCGACTTCAGTTACCCAATTATTTGAGGAAACAAGAAGCATAGTTTGCCTTAATTGCTTAGTTTTTTTCCTGTAGTTTAAGCTTATTCCTTTGGATCCGTCGACTTTAAACTCATTACTTACTAAAAAATCTTTTATTTTATTTGTATCCATTGACTTAGTTCTTAAAATACTTTCCAAAATGCTTTTGATAGCTATCCAGGATGCCCAATCTTTTTCATTCATTCTTCTATTAAAACTTCTTTCAAACCTTCCATTAACTTGAGGAGCACCATGCCTCATGTAGGACCAGTGCCAAGCTTTTGGTGATAGTCCAGAAGATCCGACTACAGCCACTGGAGTCATAGTAGAATAGGGCACACCTAATGCAAACTCTCCATCAATATCTGAAATAAATATACTTTTAAACTTACTTCCTTGTGTTAAAAAAGAAAGATTATTTTTCTCTCTAACCCGAGGATCATTGGAGTTCACAAAATTTTTCTCTCCCACAATTTTAACACCAAACTTTTTGGAAGATACTTTAAATGACGTACTTGAGTTTTTGTCATGTTTTAAACTTCCTGTTAATAATAAAGTTTTATTCCATTTTTTTTGCACTAAGAATTGAGCCAAAGCATCTGTTTTCATCATCTCACTGGGAAAAGTATGATATAAATTATTTATACATTTATCTGTTCTCAACGAATTATTTGGATTTGAGATATTGAAAAAAATTAGTTGATTTTTAACGTTAATACTACTTTGCAAGTTTTGTAAGATTTTCAAATTCAGATCTAATAAAACAGCATTGTATTCATTTATTACATCTGATTTAAAAAAGTTTAATAGCTTTTTCTCATCACTATACCTTAAGTGGTCTAGAACAATTTGTGTTTTTGTTATTCTTTCAAATTTTTTTGAGTCAATTACTCCTAACTTAGCACCATCTATGGCTCTCTGTTCATTTCTATGACTTGACCTAATATCAACAGGATGTCTTCCCCAATCTGAATATCTTATATCATCTTTTAAATCAATATATCCTACTTTGAAAATCTGAGTTTCAGCATAAGAAGAAAAATAAAGCAATAATAAAGGCAATATAAACGTTATTTTCATTTTATTTCATAATTCTTACAGAATGGGGAGTTTTTCCTACCGGTATTGCGGAAGTAGAAATTAGCCTTTCTAAATCTATAATAGATATGTCATCACTATTACCATTAGTAACAANTAGTTCTTTTTCATTTCCAGTTATATCTGCTCCCCATACTCTAGCCCCTACTAAAATATATTTTCTTACTTCATAAGTGTGTGCGTCTACAACTGCAACATGATTAGCGCTACCTAAAGTAACAAACACTAAATTTTTCTTTTTAGCGTAGGCAAAATCAACCGGCGTAATTTGCTGTTCCCTTATTCCTTTAATGGAAAATTTAATAGTTTTTATTAACTCTTGTTTTTCAGTATCTATTATTCCTACAGTTCCACTTAATTCATTACTAACCCAATACTCTTTTCCATTATTAACAAATAACCCTCTTCTTGGCCTATTTCCAACCAATATTTCATTAACTATTTTCTTATTAACAACATCTATTATAAGAACTGAACTAGTTCCTTCTGAAGTAACATAAATAAATTTCCCATCAGGTGAAAAGTTTACTCCCTCAGGCTCAACACCTACATCATTTATGCTTGTTATTATTTTTTTATTTTTAAGATCAATTATAGTTAATTGGTTNTCGTCTTCATTAGAGACAGCTATATATTTGTTTTCATAATCTACATCAAAGATTTCTGGATCATCCCCTGTTTCTATTATATCCAAAATTTCAAGCTTTTTTGTATCTATTTCTAAAATATGGTTTTCTTCACTTACAACTACGTAAAGCTTAGAAAAGTCATTATTAAACTTTATGTCTCTAGGTCTACCTCCTGTATCTATTGTTTTTATAATTTTTTTTGATACCTTATCTAAAACAACCAAGGTATCACTATTTTCATTGCTCACAAAAATATAATTTGCTTGTGAAAATAATGAAACAAAAAATAATTTTGTACAGATTACTATCACCATGTATAGATTGTGCATATTATTTTTCCTCAACTAATTTTAAAAAAGCTTTAGCTANTTTATTTTCTNTTGCCATCNTTAAAATTTCTTTTTTAGACCCTANNGCTATTANTTCACCTTTATNTAAAATAATAATTTTATCAGCTTTTTCTGCTTCGTCCACTAAATGAGTGGTCCATAAAACAGATAATTTTTTTGAACTCTTAAGGTTTAATATTTTCTTTAAAAGGTCTGTCCTACTTCTTGGATCAAGTCCAACTGTAGGTTCATCCAAAAGAAGCATTTTAGGTTCATGCAACAAAGATCTAATTAATTCTACTTTTCGTCTTTCTCCACCAGATAAAGTTCTAACTTTTTTATTTATTTTTTTTTCTAAACCACTTTCATTTAATTCTTTTTCAATTATTTTTTTTAAACTTGAAACTCTCAATCCATGCAATCTAGCATGAAATAATAGATTCTCTTTCACAGTCAACTCTAGATCAATAGTAGGCTGCTGAAAGACGACTCCTAGATTTTTTAATGCACCAATACTCTGACTAGCAATGTTATTTCCATTAATAAGACAGCTTCCACTATCTGCTCTTGCTAATCCTGTAATAATTGAGAACAATGTTGATTTTCCTGCTCCATTTGGCCCTAGTAGCACGACTAATTGATTAGGCTTTAATTTTAAACAAATATTATTTAAAGCTAAAAAAGATCCGTAATACTTTTTAATATTATTTATTTCTAACATAAACTTCTCTTTAAGCATTAGTGTCTACTCCTTTTAGTATCTTTTTGTTTTTACTAATTATACTTTTTCTCAAAGACTCTATTTTTCTATCATCTAACTTCCTTGGCCTTCTAATACTTATTTTTTTATCCATTAAAACTCTTGAAGGAGCTGAGGAAAGAAAAATAATTCTGTCCGCTAAATAAATTGCTTCTCTTAAATCATGCGTCACAAATATTATTGTTGTTGGCTCATTAGTCCATAAACTAATCAACATATCTCTGAGTTTGTTTCCCATTTCATCATCAAGAGAAACGAAAGGTTCATCTAATAAAAATAACTCTGGTTGACTTGAATATGATCTTGCTAGGGCTACACGACGTTGCATACCTCCCGATAATTGGCTAGGGTAATAACTAAGAAACTCTTCTAAGCCCATTGTATTTAAAATCTCTCTAGCTCTATTAGATTCTTTTTGTTCCTTAGACAAAACTACTTCTACATTTTCTAATACTGTAAGCCATGGAAGCAATCTAGGATTCTGAAACATATAAGCTGTTCTAATATCTTTTACTTGTTTTTTTTTATCAAAAATAATTTTACCATTTAGACTTTTGTCTAAACCTGATATTAAATTTAGGAGAGTAGTTTTTCCACATCCTGATGGACCTATAATAGAACAAAACTCACCTTTTGAAATATTTAAGTCAAGCTTGCCAATAGCAAGGTGCTTTTTTCTTTTGTTAGTATTAGTTTGGAAAACTTTTGATTTAATATTTATTTTTATGCTCGTAGACATTAGGTTCTCCATCTTCTAGAATAGTTATCTAGTGGTTTAAAAAATAACAACTCTAAACCTATCATTACTATTACAAATGCTATTGTATAAGCTAATATAGATTTAATATCAAAAAACTGAAAAAACTCATGTATTTTAAATCCTACTCCATTACTTCTACCTAAAAGCTCAACTACTAAAACTATCTTCCATATCAAAGAAATACCGCCTCTTGCTGCAGCAATAATATATGGAAAAAGTTGAGGTATATAAAATATAAAAAATTTTTTTAAGTTAGATACTTTATAGACAAATGCTACTTGCAGAAGGCTTTTATCTATAGATTTAGCTCCTTCTCTAATTGTAACTACAACATTTGGAATTTTATTTAAGCTTACAGCAACAATAGCAGCTACTTCGGTTAATCCAAACCAAATATAAGATAATATAATTAATACTAGGGCTGGTATATTTAAAAACAATATATTCCATCCATCAAAAAAAGAGTCAAAGTTTTTATAATTACCCATAAGCATCCCAATTAATATTCCAACTATCATTGCTATAAAAAAAGAAACAAAAACTCTATATAAAGTCATAACTAAATGAAAAATCAGTTCACCATCTAAAACTTCTGCAAATAAAGTTTTTCCTATACTTAAAAGCGAAGGAAATGTTGCAGGATTAGAAAAATTAGACAATAGCTCCCATAAAATAAATAGTAAAATAAAAGAAAACCCTTTAATTGAACTTAAATACTTTCTAATTAGCATTCCAAATAGTTCCTTCCGCTAAATGTTTCCCTTCTCCGACTAATTTCTTGCCACCAATTTCCCTTAAAATATCATATGCTTTTATAATATTGCTATTAAGCGTTTCTATATCGCTTTTTGGAATTCCTTTTCTAAAACCATCTCTAATTTTGATTAGCATTTCTTTATCTTTTGCTCCAGTCATCTTCATAATTCTATTCCACTCTTCGTCAGACTCTTCTAAAATTTTTCTTGATAAATTTGTCGCCTTTAAGAATTTTTTTACTAAATCTTGGTCTTTTATTAAAAGATCCTCTTTGAAAACATATCCTATAAGAGGCAAATCTCCTTTAATCCCCAAAATAGGAAGGATATCTTCTATATTTATAATACTCTTAAAACCCTGAGCCTCTAATCTAGCATTATAATTCCAATAATTAATCCCTGCATCTAAATCTCCTGTTTTTAACAAACCATTGATTAAAGGTGGCGCAGCAAATGAAGTTTTAAAATAACCAGCAGCTTCCTTTCCATATTTTTTTTTAAAAAATGCTCTAAAAAATAACCAAGACTTGTCTATAGCTCCCCCTGCTACTCCAACTTTTTTATTTTTTAAATCATCTAGTTTAATAACCTTACTATTATTTTTTATAATCAAGCCTCCTGCAGCAGTAGAATATGGCAAGAATGAAACTTTACTACCGTTATATCTTTGCTTGCTTACCCAAATCCAATCAGTAACAAAAATATCAACTGAGCCAGATAAAAAAGCAATAGCGGCTGCATCTTTGTTTGTCATTTGAACTCTTTTTAAATTTAATTGAAACTGCTTATTCAAACCATGATGCTCTAAAACATCTAACTCCCAATTTACTGATCCAAATTTCAGTACAGCAATTTTAAGCTCTTTTGAGAAGATGGGGAAGCTTAAGATGGCAAAAAAGCATAAAAGAAATATATGTTTACAGTAATTATTCATAAATTAAAATATTATCTCATGAATTTATATTTTGTGAAAAGTTTCTTGTAAAATATTTTTTTATACATATTTATTTGTTTCTGCCCATTTTGCATAACAAATTAGTGTCCATAATTTCCANGAGTTATCTTTNTTNCCTAAAAAAAATTCATTCTTCCAATTCTCTATAATTCTGTTGTCTTTTACATTAAGGCTTTCTAGGACTTTNCTNGAGGAAGCATAATCTACTAAATATCTTAGCTCATTAGCAAGCCATTTATCCAGAGGCACTTCAAATCCTTTTTTTGGTAAGTTTAAATAATTATTTGGAAACAAATGAGAAAATGATTCTCTAAGAATTTTCTTTCCTGAGAATAACCCTACCTTTTCAGTTCCAGGTATACTAAATGCATAATTTACTAAATCAGTATCTAAAAAAGGAGACCTTACTTCTAAACTATGTCTCATTGAGTATCTGTCTAACTTTACTAACATGTCTCCCGATAAAGAAAATTTAATATCTCTTGCCAATACTTCATTTAAATTATCCNCATGAAAATCTAATTCATTATAAACTTCTTGCTCAATATCTGTTTTTTCTTTACCAAAAAAACCTNCATGCTCCTCATTTGATAATTGGTCTAGAAAATTAAATTGCATTTCATTTAAATTTAGTGTGCTGTTTAATAATAATCTTTTTAACTTTCTTAAATTCTCATTAAATAAGTTGCTTTTTAAATTTGGCAAAGAAGAACCTATTGATTTTCTAATAACCTTAGGGATTAAGTTGGTAAGCAAATTCCATCTATATGCAATATATTTTCTATATCCACCAAATATTTCATCGCCTCCATCACCAGATAAAGAAACTTTTATGTGTTTACTTGTTTCTTTTGCTATCATATACATCGGAATGGCACTTGAATCAGCAAACGGTTCATCACTAGTACTAATAATTTCCTCTATTACAGGATAAGTTGTTTTAGCATCAAGATATAATTTATTATGTTCAAATCCAAAATATTTAGCTAACTCTGATGCATGATTAGATTCATCATAATAATCACCTTGATTTTTATATCCGACTGTAAAGTGTGGAATTTTTTTATTTAGAACAGATAAACAAGCACTGATTATTCCAGAGTCTAATCCACTTGACAAGAAGACACCTAAAGGTACATCAGATACTAACCTTTTTTCTACTGCCTTAACAGTTAAGTCAAAAATTCTTTTTTTATTATATTCANTATTATGTTTAGAAACTTTATTGTTTAAAGAAAACCATTTTCTTATCTTNATNCCAGAAGAATTGAAAGCTAAAAAACTCCCTGCAGGTAGTTTTTTAAAATTTTCATAAATAGTAAGAGGCTCATGAATAAATCTAAACCTAAATAGGCTTTTTATAGCTAATTGATCTACTTTTCCTTCATTAGCAATTTCTCTTAAACTTCGTATATCAGAAGAAAATGCTATAGTATTTTCTGATGAAGAAAAAACTAAAGGTTTTTTCCCAAACCTGTCTCTTGCTAAATACAGAGTTTTCTTTTTTTTATCCCATATTGAAAAAGCAAACATTCCATCTAATTTATTTAAAGCTTCTATTCCCCAATAATCCCAACAAGCTAGCAGCACCTCTGTATCACCTGAAGATTTAAATTTATATCCCTTTTTAATTAAAATATTTTTTAAATCTTTAAAATTGTATATTTCTCCATTGTAGCTTAATACAAAGTTACTAGACTCCATAGGCTGAGATGAAGTATTTTGCAAATCTAGTATTTTTAATCTTGTATGTAAAAAAAAAGCATTTTTATCATGCCACATACCTTTTGCATCTGGTCCTCTAGTTTTTAAATAATTATAAGATTTATTTAGCTTTCTTTCTAAAAATGCTTTGTCGTCTAATTTATTCAGATTAACTATTCCTGCTAGTCCACACATTTTATAACAACTTTCTATAAGTATTGTTGTATAAATAAGACATTTTTTTAATACTAAATTCTCTTTTAATTCTTTCGCGTGACCTTTCTTTAAGTTTTAATAAATCCTGCTTTTTTAAATCTAGAGCATCTATCAAGCATTTTGCAATCTCCTTACTGCTAGAATCTCTAATTATTAATCCAATATCAGATAATATATCTTTAGAATCTCCTACGTTTGTTGCCACCGGAAATAACTTACAAAGCATCCCCTCAGCTAATACGTTAGAAAAGCCTTCTCCAAACTTCGAAGGAAGCACTATAATATCTCCAACACTGTAATATTTTTCTATATTTACCTGCATGCCTAGAGAAATTACTCCTTTTGGTACTTTCAAAGTTTCTGTTCCTTTTCCAATTAGCAATAATATAATTTTTTTATTTTGTTTTTTAATTATTTTAAATGCATTAAGTAAATTAATATGATTTTTCATCGGGTCTACTCTACCAGCAAAAACTATAACTATACTATTACTTTTTATCCCTAGTGCTTTTCTTAATTTTTTTCTAATAATATTTGAAAAAAAAAACTTTTTTTCATCAATGCCATTAAAAATTACTTTACTAAATTTATTAGAAAAGCCCAAACTAGTGTGATATTTTTGGCCTGCATTAGAGTTATAAATTATAGAATTAGCTAAAAATGAAATTAATTTACAAAGAAATAATATAAATTTTAATGTCCAGGAATAGTATTTAAGTTGCATATTAGAACACCTTATACCCCAAACTATTTTTAGCTTCATATTAAAAAATATCTTTATTAACGATACCAACAAACAAGCATTATACATCCACGCATGAACAATAAAAGAGTTTGAAGAAGCAATAAGTCTACTTATCTTATGAATAGAAAAGAAGACTTTTAATTTAGTATCGATATTTAACTCCGTATAATTTATCTTATATTTTTCTAATTCTTTCTTGTAAATATCAGCATTTTTTAGAATTAATAATTGATGACTAGGATTTAGTTTTAACAATTCTAATAATTGTCTCTCTGCTCCTCCGTTTCCAAGACTTGCAATTATGTGAATTACTTTTTTATATTTTTTCATAATGTACTAAAAATAAATTTATCTAACTTTTTTCTATATGCCGCTTCACTCAAAAAGTCATTAAGCAAGCTTTCTCTTAAGTTAGGGTTTAGTTTATCTTTTCTGGGTTGCAGATTTTTTAAATGCCTTAGTAAGGATTCTTCATTTTTTACCATGTTAATAGTTTTATTTTTTACATTTAAAATCAAGTCTTTCAAGGTCGAGATATCTTTAAAAGCAATTACCGGTGTTCCTAATGCCAAAGACTCAAGCACACAATTAGGCATTCCTTCCCACCTTGAAGGAAGTAATAAATAATCTGCTCCTGCTATAACGTTATATGGCCTGTAAATAAATCCACAAAATTTGATTTTTGATTGAAGTTTTTTTTCTTTGACAATATTCTCTAAAGTTTTTCTTTGCGAACCTTCACCTATTATTGTTAGCTCTACATTATCAACTTTTGAAAACAAACTTAAAATTCTATCCAAACCTTTTTGATAGGTTAGTCTGCCAACAAAAACTAATTTTACTTCTTCTCCTTTTTTTCTTTCAGGTATGACATTTTTTCTAATACTTTTTATATCTAAAGGGTTTGGTAAAAGAAAAATTTTTTTTTTTTTAATTTTACACTTTACAGCTTCATTGTACATAGCAACCGAAGTCACTATAATTATATCTGCAATATTAATTAACCTGAGATACAAAAATCTTAATACTCTTAATTTAAAGGAATGACTTAGTGAAGGATATAACATATTGGGTTGTCTAACTACAATATTACAATCGTGCAATCTAAGCAGTTTAGTTATAATTAAACCTAAAGTAATATGA
>NHEU02000065.1 GCA_002171495.2 Alphaproteobacteria bacterium TMED93 | reverse complement strand
GATTAAAAGAAAAAATATACACTTGGAAATTAATCCAAAAAAAATAGGAGAACCCTTTGAATAAAATTTTAGAAATAAATGATTTAAAAAAGTTAGCGAAAAAAAAACTACCTAAAATGTTTTATGATTATATTGATACAGGTTCTTATTCTGGAATAACATACGAAAGAAATGAAGAAGATTTTAAAAAAATAAAACTTAAGCAAAGAGTAGGAGTTAATATTAAAAACCGAGACTTAAGTACTTATATATTAGGAAAAAAATATAATTTTCCTCTAGGACTCGCGCCAGTTGGAATGGGAGGCATGATGTATCCTAATGGTGAAATATTAGCAGCAAAGGCAGCTAGAAATATGAACATACCTTACATTTTATCAACAATGAGTATTTGCTCTATTGAACAAGTAGCAGAATACTCTAAAAATACTTTTTGGTTCCAGCTTTATGTCATGAAAGATAAAGAGTTCGTTGAAAATGTAATCAATAGAGCTAGAAA
Source organism: Alphaproteobacteria bacterium TMED93 (assembly GCA_002171495.2). Lineage (GTDB taxonomy): Bacteria > Pseudomonadota > Alphaproteobacteria > TMED109 > TMED109 > JAYYAX01. Next base: position 41,580 of record NHEU02000065.1, on the reverse strand, counting down.
AGCAAAATGTGATGCTCTTGTAGTAACTATGGACCTCCCTCTTTTGGCTCAAAGACATAATGATATAAGAAATGGTTTATCGGCGCCCCCTAAACTAGGGATTAATCAAATTTTTCAGCTAATATCTAGACCAGAGTGGTGTTTAAAAATGATGTTTTCTAAAAATAAAACTTTTGGAAATATATTAGGTCATGCAAAAGGGGTTAAAGATATTAGTTCTATAGTATCTTGGTCAAATGAACAATTTGATCAAGAATTAACATGGGATTATGTTAAATGGATAAAAAAACTATGGGGAGGACCGATAATCCTTAAAGGAATCTTAGATGTAGATGATGCCATGAAAGCTGTAGAAATTGGAGCGGAGGCAATTATAGTTTCGAATCATGGAGGAAGACAACTTGATGGAGCTATCTCTTCTATTTTAGCGCTTAACAATATTTCTAAAAAAGTAGGTGCTAAATTAGAAATCTATGTTGACGGGGGCTTTAGAAACGGGGCTGATATAATTAAAGCTAAGGCATTAGGGGCAAAAGCCGTTTTTGTGGGAAGGCCTTACTTGTATGGATTAAGTGCAAAAGGTTTTGATGGAGTTAAAGCAATGATTGATATATTTAAAAAAGAAGCAGATGTGACTTTAGCACTCTGTGGCGAAACTAATATTAATAAACTTAGCATGAAAAATGTTTTACAATAAGGTATGAATAGAAAACTTTACAAGAAAGAACTAGCTTTATGGAAAGCAGTAACAAAAGAGGATATAAAAATTAATAGATATATCCCAGAGGAAATGACAGAGAAAAAAAAAGACCGTATAAAAGAAAAACCTAAACCTTTAAATCCTAATTTAAATTTTAATAAGAAAAGAAATTATCTAGATGGTGAAAAGGAAGTATTAACCAATGATAAACTACAAGTTAACAAAAGAATGAAGTCTAAACTGGTAAGAGGATTAATTAGACCAGAAGCTATATTGGATCTTCATGGATTTAATAGGCTTGAAGCAGAAAAAACTTTGAAAACTTTTATAAATACTTGCATAAATCAGGAAAAGAGATGTATTTTAATAATAACAGGAAAAAAAAAAACTACCTTAGGGTCTAAAAGTATACTTAGAGAACTTATTCCCAATTGGTTAGACGAAGAAAAATACGCCTCTCTAGTTTTAGCTCATAGCTATGCTATTCAAAAAGATGGAGGAGATGGAGCAAGATACGTTCTATTAAGAAAAAAAAGGCTTATAAATGAAAAGAATTGCTGAACTAAAAAGAAAAACAAAAGAAACTCAAATTAATTGCAAGGTTAATCTAGACGGAAAAGGACTACACAAAGTCCATACAGGGGTTGGTTTTTTAGATCATATGGTAGAGCAACTATCTAAGCATAGCGGTATTGATATTGACCTTAATGCAAGTGGGGACTTGCATATAGACGCCCACCACACAACAGAAGACATAGGTTATACTATAGGTAAAGCAATATCCGAAGCTTTATCAGATAGAAAAGGAATAAAAAGATTTGCTAGCGCCTACGTTCCAATGGATGAAACTCTTTCAAGAGTAGTAATAGATTTATCAGGAAGACCTTATCTAGTGTGGAAAGTTTTTTTTACCCAAACAAAACTAGGAGAAATGGATGCTGAGTTATTTAAAGAATGGTTCCAAGCTTTATCTCAATCTTTAGGAGCTAATTTACATGTAGAAAACTTGTATGGCGTTAACAACCACCACATAATAGAGTCATGTTTTAAAGCTTTAGCATTATCAATTAAAAACGCTATCAGTACTTCTGAAAACCTCAAAGATGTAATCCCTTCGACAAAAGGAAAGCTAATTAATGATGGCGAAAAATGAAGGTTATAATTGTCAATTACAACTCGGGAAACTTGGCATCATTATATAATTCTTTTTTCAGGGTTGCCACAGATAGAAAAATAAAAATTAATTTGTTAATCAGCAATAACCCAAAAGAAATTGAGAATGCAGACAGAGTAGTATTACCAGGAGTAGGAGATTTTTCTAATTGTAAAAATCAGCTTTTTAAAATCAAAGGCATGAAACAGGCCGTTTATGACTTCGTAAATATTAAGCAAAGACCTTTTTTAGGTATTTGCATAGGTATGCAATTAATGGCAAAAAAAAGCTTTGAAAGAATTGAAACAAAAGGTTTAGGTTTTATAGAAAGTGAAGTAAAAAAAATCCTACCTGACTCTAAAGCCATAAAAATTCCTCACATAGGATGGAATAATATTAAACTGGTCGATAGTAGCTACAAAAAATCATTTAATTCATTAGTAGAAGGAGATTATTATTTTGTTCATAGCTATGAAATGGTTTGTAGTAGAAGTGAAGATATAGTAGCTACTGTAAACTATGGAAAAGAAATTGTAGCTGTTGCTGGTAGAGAGAATATATTGGGTGTTCAATTTCACCCAGAAAAGAGTCAAAAAAAAGGACAAAGGTTTATCAATGATTTTTTAAGTTGGAATCCCTAATGATTACAGTAAAAAAAACCAACGCTTTCAAGAAAGGTGAATTAGAAGAACTAACATCTGCAACAATGGATGCTATAAAGGAAGGAATAGGGTTTGGATGGGTTAAACCGCCTCCTAAAAACAAAGTTAGAAATTATTGGAAAGGAGTTTTATTAGTACCTAATAGATGGTTATTTTTAGGAAGATATAAAGGACTTATTGCTGGCTCTCTACAAGTTGTTACTTTTTCCTCATCTAATGAAGCATCAATGTTTAGGGTTTTTATAGATACTCACTTTGTAGCTACATGGGCAAGAGGACATGGCTTAGCTAAATTATTACTAGAAGAGGCAGAAAAAGAATGTAAGCAAAAAAATTTTTCACATGTATTATTAGATGTAAGAGAAACACAAAAAAGAGCAATAAAGCTTTATGAGCAAATTGGATACAAAAAATGGGGAGAGCTACCAGCTTATCACAAGTTAGATAATAGTAAGATGGTGTCAGGAAAATATTATTATAAATATCTAGGGCTATCATGATAATTTATCCGGCAATAGATATTTCTAAAGGAAAAATAGTAAGGCTTCAAAAAGGAGATTTTGAAAGAAAAACTATCTACGCAAATAATATTAAAAAGCAAGTCTGTGAATTTGAAAAAAATGGAGCCCAGTGGGTTCATGTAGTTGATTTAGATGGAGCATTATTAGGAAAAAATCAAAATCAAAAGGCCATCAAAGAAATTTTAGATGCTTCCAACTGTAGTATTCAATTAGGAGGAGGTATAAGGTCTTTAAATACAGTGGAAGAATGGATAAATCTTGGAGTAAGCAGAGTTATTATAGGAACAGCTGCAATAGAGAATAAAACAATAGTAAAAGAAGCTGTAAAACTATTTCCAAAAAAAATTTCGGTAGGACTTGACCTAATGAATGATAAAGTTGCAGTAAACGGATGGACTAAGATTATAAACGATAAAGATGCAGAATATTATTTTAAAAAGTTTTCCGACTTAGGAGTTGAAAGTATAATTTTTACTGATATTAGTAAGGATGGACTATTGAAAGGCCCCAATATTGATAAAATAAAATATTATAAAAACATAATTAAAGTTCCTTTAATAGCTTCAGGTGGAGTGTCTAGCTTAGAGGATCTATCAAAGCTTGCGAATATTAAAGTATCAGGAGTTATTGTGGGGAAAGCTATTTATGATAAAAAAATTAATCTAAATGAGATGTTTAGTATAGGAAAAAAATGTTAAAATTAAGAATAATTCCTTGTCTAGACGTTAAAAATGGGAGAGTAGTTAAGGGCATTAATTTTATAGATTTAATTGATGCAGGGAGTCCAGTTGAGCAAGCAAAAATTTATGATCAGCAGGGAGCAGATGAGCTATGTTTTTTAGATATAACAGCTAGTGTAGAAAATAGAGGTATCTTACTAGATATAGTTAATAAAACCGCAAACAATTGTTTTATGCCTTTGACAGTAGGAGGGGGTGTTAAAAATGTAGAAGACATAAGGAAGCTCTTATTTGCAGGAGCAGATAAAATTTCTATAAATTCTTCAGCAATTTCAAACCCTGATTTAATAATAGAGGGGGCAAATAACTTTGGAAGTCAGTGTATAGTTGTAGCAATTGATGCTAAAGCCACAAAAAATAGTGGAATTAAAAGTGGATACGAGGTATTTTCTCATGGAGGAAGAGTATCTACAGGGTTAGATGCTTTAGAATGGGCAAAAAGAGCAGTTAAATTGGGAGCAGGAGAATTATTAATAACCTCAATGGATAGAGATGGAACAAAAAAAGGATTTGATTTACCTTTAACAAAAAAAATAAGCTCTAATGTAACTGTTCCAATAATAGCATCCGGGGGTGTAGGAGAACTTAAAGATTTCATAGAAGGATTTAAATTAGGAGGCGCATCAGGACTTTTAGCGGCTTCTGTGTTTCATTTTGGAAAATATAAAATCAATGAAGTTAAAGAAAAACTTAAAAGAGAAGGATTGCCTGCAAGGATATAAAAATGAAAAAACAAGAAAATAATTTAGGATTAATGTTGACCTATTTAGAGGAACTAATTGCTAGTAAAAAAAAAGGTAAAAGTTCTGGTTACACACACAAGTTAATTAAAGGAAATATAAATAAAGTCATACAAAAAGTTGGAGAGGAGTCTACTGAAGTAATAATAGAGGCAACTCTTAAAAATAAAAAAAAAAACAATTTATGAAAGCGCAGACCTTTTGTATCACCTATTGATAGTGTGGAGCAAGCTCAATATAAAATTGGAAGATATTGCTAAAGAGCTTTATAATAGAAAGAAATAAAATATTATGGGATATGACAAAAATAATATATTTTCTAAAATTATAAGAAAAGAAGCAGATGCAAAAATTGTTTATGAGAATGACTATGTTTTGTGTTTTGAAGATATTTTTCCTAAGTCAAAAATTCACATTTTAATAATACCTAAAAATGAGTATTTAGACATTTTTGATTTTTCAAAAAATGCAGCTTCAGATGAAAAAGACGCTATCTTTCTTGCATTTGAAGCATTAATTGATATGTTCAAGCTTGATAAAAAAGGATGCAGAATCATAACTAATCATGGAATAGATGGAAGACAGGAAGTCCCGCATCTTCATTTTCATTTTTTAGGTGGGCAGGACGTAGGAAAGATGATAAATATTTAATCAAAAATATTTTTTTATAACACTTTTCCAAAACTTACCTGCAATATTATCTCTGTTAAAATAGTCAATTTCTCTAATGCAGGTAGGGGAAGTAACATTAATTTCCGTTAAATAGCTATCTATTACATCAATGCCGGCAAAAAAAAGCTCTTTTTCTTGTAAAGTTTTTTTAATTTTTTTACAAATTTTTAAATCATTTTTGGAGAGGTTTGTTTTTTTTGCTCTACCTCCAATATGAAGATTTGCCCTTATCTCACTTTTGTTTGGGACTCTGTTTATTGCGCCAACTGGCTCACCATTTATTAATAGTATCCTTTTGTCTCCTTTTGAAACTCTTTTTATAAATTTTTGAATAATAAAATGTTCTTCTTGTTCTAAAAATTTTTCTATAATTACGCTCAAATTTGGATCATTTATAGAGCTAAAAAAAACATCTTTGCCTCCATTCCCATAAAGAGGTTTTATGATACATTCTTTGTGGATTTTTAAAAAGTTCTGAATTTCTATTTCATTTCTTGAAATTATGGTTGGTGGCATTAAATCATAAAAATTTGTTACTAATAGCTTTTCAGGAGAATTTCTTATAGAAGAAGGATTGTTCAAAACTATTGTTTTACCTGGGACTTTTTCTAAAAGGTATGTAGCAGTAAGATATTTCATATTAAAAGGAGGATCTTGTCTTATTAAAATTACGTCAAATGATTTTAAGGTTTTTCTTTTTTTCTCAGATAGTTTTATAAAATCTATTTTGTTAATATCAATATCCTTTACTTCTTTACAAAAAGCCTTCAAATCATTATTTTCTAGTGTTAAGTCATCTACGGTATAGATGTAGACTTTATATGATTTTTCAATAGCTGCTTCGATTAAAGCAAAAGTGCTATCAGCATTCTTATCAAGAAGCTCATGTGGGTCCATTTGTACGGCAATTTTTAAATTACTCATCTGCAGGTTTTCTACTTGGTGAATTTTTATCTATTACCAAATTTATAATTTTTTTTACTCCCGCAACATTAGAAGCGTGAGATAGAACCAGATCTAATTCTTCCTTATTTTGGGAAACACCTATAATATAAAGAATTCGGTTTTCTGTAGTACTTGTATAGTTAACTTCAGAAATATTTTTATCGGTCAACAACTTTGCTCTAAGTTCAAGACTTATTCTAGTATCCTTTAAGTAGTCTATTACGCTTTCATTGCCAACAACTATATAATTTGCTATTTCTTTAACATCCTTTAATTTTTTAACAATTGAAACCGCAGTATTTTTAAAACTATCATTTTTTACTGTTCCAACTAAAAGAACTCTTCCTTCATATACAATAACTTTAATCTTGGAAAATATATCATCATAATTAGTAGAAAAAAAAGCTTCCTCAATTTTTGTTTTAATTAGTATATCTTTACCTGCTTGCTCGGGGGTTCTTTCTTGTACTAACATTATTCCTCCAGAAGCCGCACCTCCCACTAATACTTGTGTACACGAAATACAGATCATAGAAATAAAAATAGATATAGGAATAATAATTAAGTTTAATTTTTTCATATTATTTTGTAAGAGAAACACACCTTTTGTAAATTTCTTCTCTGCTTTCACTAGAGCTCCTTGCCAGAATTGAGGCGACCTGAGAGGGCTTAAACTTTTTTAACTCTTTTAAAAGGACGCTATTTGAGAAAATGATTTTTTTTAACTTTCTATTTAATTCTAATATAATGGTAAGTTCTCCTTTTAAATTGAAATCCTTTTTAATATATTTTTCAAAATTAGTGATGTCAACATATATGACTTCTTCATGCATTTTTGTAAGTTCTCTTGTTATTATAAAATTTGCTTCTTCAAACCAATTAAATACAATTTCTATCAAAAATTTAATTCTTTTAGATTTTTCAAATATAATAAGAGGGGCCTTTAAATCAGAGTACTTTTTTAATATTTTTACATACTCATTTTTTTTTCTTGAAAGAAAGCCCACAAAGAAAAACTTATCTGTTTTTGCCCCTGAAATTATAAGGCTAGCAGTGATAGCACTAGGGCCTGGAATAGGTATAACTTTTATATTATTTTTAAGAGCTTCCTGTACCATCTTGTACCCTGGATCTGAAAGCAAAGGAGTCCCTGCATCAGATACAAATGATACAATTTTATTTTTATTTATTTCTTCAATTATATTTTTAATTTTAGAGGGGGCATTATAGTCATTGTATGATATCCATACTCTTCCACTAATTTTGATATTTAAAAGTGTAAATAGTTTTTTTGTTACTCTAGTATCTTCACAAACTATTATATTTGAATTATTTAAAACATATATGGCTCTGAGAGTAATGTCATATCTATTTCCAATAGGAGTAGAAACAATATAAAGACCGTTTTTAAGTTCTATCTTTTTATTACTGGTTAAATCTGTTAAAAGCATATAAGAAGAATGTTTAAATTTAAATATATTACCAAGGGGCTAAAAGTTTGCCTTATACTTTCAGTTATAACTTCTTGTACAGTTAATGACAAGGAGGCTTTTAATATTATTAATGAAGCAAAAAATTTTTTTTTAAATATCTCTAATGATGAAAAAAAAAATAAAGATAAAAAAGTTATAAAAAAAGAAAAGGAAGTAAAAAAAGATCCAGATTCTAAAAAAATAATAAAAGAAAAAAATAACTCTACTGAGGACGAGAATATAGTAACTCTTAAAAATGAAAATAAATATAAAGAGGAAATACAAAAGTCTAAATTAATAGAAAGAAAAAAAAAATTAATTAAAAAAGAAGAGGAAGTAAAAAAAGAAAGTGTATTTAGATCTATGAATAGAAACAAAAGTCAATTAAATATAGGGGTTTTGTTGCCTTTAACTGGAGAGCACAAAGAAATAGGAAACTTAATTTTAAATGCACTAGAATTGGCATTATTTCAAACAGATAATAAAAACATCAAACTTCTTGTCAGGGATACTAAGGCAGATGCCAAAACAACTAAAGAAGCTTTTAAAGAACTATTAGGTAATAATGTAAAACTATTTATAGGGCCACTTTATTCAAAGTCTTTAGTTTCAATAGAAAGTTATGTAGATAAAAACATTAAAATTTTTGCTTTAACAAACAATACTAATTTAGCAAAAAAAGGTATATGGACTTTTGGAGTAGATCCGAAGCAACAAACTAAAACAATAATAAACTTTATCACTTCTGAGGGAAAAAAAAATATAGGGGTTTTGTTGCCTGATAACTCTTATGGTTACTTACTTTATGATGCTATAGAAAAAGCTCTTGAAAAAAATAACCTTACTCCATTAAGAGTAGAGTTTTTTAAAGACGATATTGAGAGTCAGCGATCGGCTGCCAAAAAAATTTCAAGAGGTTTTGCAGAGTATGAGGAAGCTTTAAAAAAGGCAGAAGAAAATTTAAAAAATGAAAATGCTGAAGAGTCTTTAACAGAAGCAAGCCTTATAAATGAAAGTATTTTAAAAAAACCACTAGATAGTATTTTCATTGGCGCATCAGGGCAAACACTTACAATTTTGTCATCACAATTACAATATAGCAATGTAGACCCTAGAAAAGTTTCATATATAGGAATCTCAGCTTGGGAGGATGCAAGTATATTGCAAGAACCAGCTCTTAAAGGAGGTTTGTTTGCTACAACATCTGAATTCTTACAAGATAATGTAAAAAAAACTTACTCAATAGTTTATGGTTCAGATATTCCTAAGGTAGCTATGGTTGCATACGATATATTGTCTTTGCTTAATGCTATTATTCAGGAAAATGATGAGATTGACAGCAAGTATTTGCTAAATGAAAACGGTTATTTAGGTTTAAGAGGCTTATTTCGTTTGAAATTTGATGGAACTGTGGAAAGAACTTTTCAAATAAAAAAAATAAAAAAAGCAAAATTTTTAATACATCAAGAGGCNCCAAAGTTNTTTGAAAANTAANTCGCTANCAATAAATTTGATATAATACTATTAATTAGAAACATACCTTTGTGGTTTAAAAAAAGTCTTCCACTTTCTTCAAATATCAACTTCTTTTCTTTAAGAGCAGCAATATTTTTAAAATTAATATATTTAGAAGTTTCATAATTTGTTAATTCTTCTAATTTTTTTATATATATTCCTTCAGACTTACTCAAGCCTAATAAAAGAAACTCTTCTAATGCATTTGTTTTCGATAATATTCTTTTTTTGTAAGGATTTATTTTTGGATTGGACCATTCTTTAAGTATCTTACTATTTCGTACTTTAATATAATTATTTTCCTTCAAAATTCTTCCATGCGCAGAAGGACCTATTCCAATATAATTATTCATTCCTAACACCGATATATTGTATTGTGATTGATATCCTTTTATAGAAAAACTATTAATTTCATATAAAAAAAANTTTTTTTCTTCTAATAATNCCNTATTTTTTTTTGAGAANAAATTATTTTNTANTTTATTTTTGTACTCAAATTCATAAANTGAGATNTGTTTTATGGGAAGNTCTCGAGCAAAAATAATTTGNTTTTCAAAAGNATTTTTATCCTGANNTGGTANGCCATAAATTAAATCAATGCCANTATTNTCNAAATNNTTNGANGANTTAAATATAGATGATATGGCTTTTTTCTTATCATGATTTCTTCCTAAGAAATGTAAAACTGAATTAGAAAATGACTGAACCCCTAAATTTAATCTATTAATACCAATATTTTTATATTCTATTAATTTTTTATTCAATATATCCTCAGGGTTAGATTCAATGCTTACTTCTAAATTTTCTGTAATTTGATATTTATTATAAATATATTCTAAAAGCTTTCTTAGTAACTCGACGTTCATTATAGAAGGGCTTCCTCCACCTATGTGTATAGATGTAATAGCTTTGTCGTAAAAGTATTTTTCTAGAACTTTTAAATCCCTAATGAAACAGTTGTAAATATTTAAGTAGTTTATATTTTTATCTCTTTTAAATTTATAGTAATCACAATATTTACATATACTTTCGCACCAGGGCCAATGTATGTAGATGCAAACACTATTTTTCAAGTAAAAACCCAATTAATTTGTCTATCGCAATTTTACGATGACTAATTTTATTTTTCTCGCTACTTTTTAATTCTGCCAAGGTTTTTTTTTCCCCACTCGGTATAAAAATTGGGTCATATCCAAAACCTAACTTTCCTCTCGGTGGATACGTCAAATTTCCTTCTAATATTCCTTCAAAAATAAATATTTTTGAATACGATTCTATAAGAGCTAGGCTGCAGCTGAAAAAAGCAGGTTGCTTTTCCATAGTTTCTCCTTTTTCTTGAATTTTATTTCTTATAAGCTTAAAAGCATCAGAATAACTATTATTCACAGCCCATCTAGCTGAGAAAATTCCGGGTTGATTAGATAATATTTTTATACTTAAACCGCTATCATCTGCTAAGCAGGGGAGTTTCCATTTAATAAGTTTTCCTGCAGCTTTAGCTTTTATTATGGCATTCTCAGAAAAAGTTTTTCCTGTTTCTTCTGGAATTACATTAGTAAGTTCTGAAACAGGCAAAAAAGAAACATTGTAGGGTTTAAAAATTCTGTTGAATTCAGTAACTTTATTTTTGTTTTGCGTTGCTAATATAATCTTTATACTTGCTCCTTTACAGCAGATAGCTGCAATTTAAAAATATTTAGACATGAATCTTTAGATATTTTAAACATTTCTGAAAATTGTGAACTAGTTATAGCTTCCTTCTCTCCTGTACATTGTATTTCAATAATTTTTCCCTGATTATCGAAAACAAAATTTGCGTCTGCATCTGCATTTGAGTCTTCATTATAATCTAAATCTAAAAAAACCTTATTATTAATTATTCCACATGAAATCGCGGAAACACCAAAGGGCATAGGGTCCTCTTTTAAAATGCCTTTATCTTTAAGTTTATTAAGTGCTATTCTTGTTGCAACCCAAGCTCCATTTATTGAAGCAGTTCTTGTTCCTCCGTCTGCGGATATCACGTCACAGTCTATTTTTAAAACTCTTTCTCCTAANAAGTCTAATTTACANGCATTTCTTATNGACCTTCCAATTAACCTTTGAATTTCCTGAGTTCTACCAGAAAGCTTTCCTTTAACAGACTCTCTGTCTGTTCTAGTATGTGTTGCTGTAGGAAGCATTGAATACTCTGATGTAATCCAACCTTTTCCTTTGCCTCTTAACCATCTAGGAACTATTTCTTCCAGAGATACAGAACAAATAACTTTTGTATTTCCATGTTCTATTAGACAGGACGATAATGGATTTGCCATATAGTCTTTAGTAAAAGTAATAGGTCTTAAATCAATTGCCTTTCGGTTTTTTCTCATATAAATATTTCTTTTGTATTAANAGTAAGAATATTATATTAAAAAATANAGTATGAATAGTGATTTAGAAAAAATAAATAATGTGGGAGATAGAGCTAGAATTATTCTAAGTGAGATAGTTGAGTCATATTTGAATAACGGAAGCCCTGTCTCTTCTAAAATTATTTCAGCAAATTTAAATTCTATTTTATCCCCATCTACTGTAAGACTAATTATGTCTAACTTAGAGGAAAAAGGCTTTCTTTACTCACCTCATACATCATCAGGAAGGATACCAACAGATAAAGGGTTAAAATTTTTTGTAGATGGTATTTTAGAAATAGGAGATCTAACTACAGAAGAAAGAGATAGCATTCAAGCAAAATGCTCAGTTGCAGGTAAAACACTTATGGAAGTTTTAGACCATTCTTCAAAAGAGCTCTCAGGTTTATCTAGTTGTACATCTCTAGTATTTGCTCCGAATAACATTGACATTCCTCTAAAACACATTGAATTTGTTTCAATGGATAAAAATAGAGCCTTAGTTATTACTATAGATATAAATGGTTTAGTAGAAAATAAGTTAATAGAATTACCTAATGGATTTACAAGTTCTTCTTTAATAGAGGCATCAAATTATATAAACTCAAAAACTTACGGAAGAACTTTAATAGAAGTCAAAAGTATAATCAATGATGAGCTTAAGCAAAAAAACTCTGAAGTTGAAATTTTATCCAAAAAATTAGTATCAGCAGGGATTGCTATAAAAAGTCAAGAAAAAGAAGATCCTCATTTTTTAATTAATAGGAGAGATTTTTTTTATGGAAAAATTAAGCAAAAAGAAGATATAAAAAATTTAGATTTATTATTAAATGAAATACAAGATAAAAAAAACTTTATTAATATACTGCAATACACCCTTAAGGGGATGGGCGTTCACGTTTTTATAGGTTCTAATACTAAAGTTTTTAATTTAGCAGGGTGTTCAATGATAATTGCACCTTTGAAGAGTAACAGTAAAACAATAATGCCAAATACTCTAGGGGCTATTGGAGTAATAGGTCCATCTAGATTGAATTATGCTAGAATAATTCCTATGGTTGATTTTACAGCTAAAGTTTTAAATAAATTTTTGAGTTAATCTTGTAGTTTATTTATATANACCCATTTTAAAAAAAGAGGATAAATTATGACTGAAGAAAATAANGAAAATAAATCAACAGAGGACCAGGATGAAGGTTTTGATGACAATCAAAGTTTTGAGGAAGAGGCTAAAGNAAGTATAAACAATGATGAAGAGAAAAGCTTTGACCAAGAATCTTCTGAAGAAAAAAAAGAATATGATTCCGAAGAAAAAACGATTGAAGGGCTAGAAAAGGAACTAGAGGAAACCAAAGATAAAATGCTTAGAGTTTTGGCAGAGAGTGAGAATACTAGAAAACAAATTGAGAAAAATAGGATAGACATGGCAAAATACGGGGTTCAGCCCTTAGCAAGAGAATTATTAAATATATTAGATAATTTTGATAGAGCTTTGAATAGTTTGAGTGAAACTGGAGAAAAGAAAACATTAGAAGGTTTTGAATTAATCAAAAAAGAAATTAGTAATATTCTAGATAAGTTTAATGTAAAAAAAATAGATGCATTAGGACAAACTTTTGATGCAAACCTTCATCAAGCTATGTTTGAAAAGCCAACAAAAGAGTTTAATGAAGGGGTAGTTTGTGAAATAGTTCAGGATGGTTATAAGTTTCATGAAAGATTATTGAGGCCAGCAATGGTAGGAATAGCAAAAAATGCTCATAATAAAGAAGAAGAAGATGAAAAAAAGGAAGAAAGCCCTGACAATGAGAAAGAAAAAAACTGAGTTTCAAGAAAAAAATAAAAAAATAGAGTTATTAGACTCTACTGCCACTTTATTTTTTCCAGAGTATTGCAATATACACGTCAAGGACTCTAATACTCTTGAGGTTGCATTTTCTGAAGAAAAGTATCCAGTTTTAGGTATAAATATTCAATGCTTTGATAACCCAAAATTAAATAATGAAAGCAAAATAAAGAAATTTTTAATTGATGATGAGGGTATAAATTTTAGATTAGAAAGAAAAGGTGATGTTTTTTATACAAATTATGAAGTAATAGTAGATAAAGAAAAACTGGCAATATATAAAATACTTTCTTTTTTAAAACCAAGAACTTTCAGGATAATAAGGTTTGCTCTTACTTGGCCTGACAGTCAAGAGGCAAAAAAAGTAATTGATCCAATTTTAAAGAAGCTTCCAAAAATTATAGATACTGTAAAGTTTAATGCTTATAAATCAAAATATGATGAATTAGCTAGCTTAGATTACAATTTATCTAATGCAAAATTAGTAAGTAATAATCTTTGGAATACTATTAAATTAAGAGTGCCCTTGAAGTGGAAGGTTGAGTTTGCAAAAGATAATGAATATGCCAATGTTTACATGGATTTAAAAGCTAACTTTGCATTTTTAGTTGAAAGGTTTTTTGTCAACCTGAATAATAAAGCCAATAATAATGAAAAAAATCCAGATAAATTGGTAGAAAATCTAATCCAAGAAATAACTAAAGAAGTAAATATTACTAATGCTAAGCTTAAAAAAGCAGGGAAGAGTAACTATTTATTTTATTTTATTGCCTCAGAAAAAGATCTTAATGATAGTAATAAAATTAATAATAGCAAAATATGGTACAGGATTAAGGTTTTTGAAGATAAAATTGTAATTATTAGCTTTGTATTTCAATTAACCAGTAATATTCAGTTAGAAAATGAACTATATTTATCAAAGTTAGATCAAATTATAGGCTCTTCTGAGATTTCAGTTTAGATCTTGTAATTTTAAATACAAAGCCCATATGTAATAAGTTGATATTAAAGGAGCAAAATTATGAGCAAAGTTATTGGTATAGATCTTGGAACCACAAATTCTTGTGTCGCGGTAATGGAAGGAAAAAATGCACAGGTTATTGAAAATAGCGAAGGAACTAGAACAACTCCTTCTATGGTAGCATTCACTGGTGAAGGGGAAACCTTGGTAGGTCAGCCAGCAAAAAGGCAAGCAGTTACAAACCCATCAAATACTTTATTTGCAATAAAAAGGTTAATAGGAAGAAATTATCAGGATGATAAAGTACAAAAGGAACTAAAAACTGCTCCTTATAATATTGTAAAAGCTGAAAATAATGATGCATGGGTAGAGGCAAATGGAAAAAAGTACGCCCCTAGTCAAATTTCTGCTTATGTTTTACAAAAAATGAAGGAGACAGCTGAGAAACATATTGGAGCAAAAGTAGATAAGGCGGTAATTACAGTTCCTGCATATTTTAATGATGCTCAAAGACAAGCTACAAAGGATGCTGGAAAGATTGCAGGATTAGAGGTTCTAAGAATTATTAATGAACCTACAGCAGCAGCTTTAGCTTACGGACTAGATAAGAAAAAGGCTGGAACTATAGCGGTTTATGACTTAGGCGGAGGAACATTTGATGTTTCAATTTTGGAAATAGGCGATGGAGTATTCGAAGTAAAGGCTACAAATGGTGATACATTTCTAGGAGGTGAAGACTTTGATACAAGAATAGTAGAGTTTTTAGCAGACACATTTAAAAAAGAAAATGGAATAGATTTAAAAAATGATAAGCTTGCACTACAAAGATTAAAAGAGGCTGCAGAAAAAGCAAAAATAGAGCTTTCTAGTTCAAGCACTACCGATATAAACCTTCCATTTATAACAGCAGATGCTTCAGGTCCTAAACATCTAACGCTAAAGATGACTAGAGCAGATTTAGAGAAGTTGGTAGATGATTTGGTTAAAAGAACTATTGAGCCATGTAGTGCAGCTCTAAAAGATGCTGGAATTTCTCCTAATGAAATAGATGAAGTGGTATTAGTTGGTGGCATGACAAGAATGCCAATAGTTATTCAAACTGTTAAAGACTTTTTTGGAAAAGACCCTAATAAAGGCGTTAACCCCGACGAGGTTGTAGGAATAGGTGCTGCAATACAAGGAGCAGTATTATCTGGGGATGTCAAAGATGTATTGTTATTAGATGTTACACCTCTGTCATTGGGAATAGAGACTTTGGGCGGTGTTTTTACAAGACTTATTGACAGAAATACAACAATTCCAACTAGAAAAAGTCAAACCTTTTCTACGGCCGATGATAACCAGCCTGCAGTTACTATAAGAGTATTTCAAGGTGAAAGAGAGATGGCAAAGGATAATAAAGCTTTAGGTCAATTTGATCTAGTAGGAATACCACCGGCCCCTAGAGGAGTTCCTCAAATTGAGGTTACTTTTGATATAGATGCTAATGGTATAGTTAATGTTTCTGCAAAAGATAAAGGAACAGGAAAAGAACAACAAATCCAAATTCAAGCATCTGGCGGCTTATCTGATTCTGATATAGATAAAATGGTAAATGAGGCTCAAGCACATGCGGAGGAAGATAAATCAAAAAAAGAAACTGTTGAAACTAGAAATCAAGCAGATAGCATGGTTTATTCTACTGAAAAAAGTCTGGCTGAGCATGGTGACAAGCTAGATGCTAAAGATAAAGAGAACATTGAAAAGTCTATCGGGGATTTAAAAGAAGTCCTCAAAAATGAGAATGCAGATGCAGGAGAGCTTAAAGCTAAATTAGAAGCTTTAAATACAGCTGCTATGAAATTAGGAGAAATAATGTATAAACAAAACCCTCAAGATAATCAATCTTCAGAAGGAGTTCAAGAGAANGAAAATCAAGAGAAACCTGAGGGTAAGGGTAAAAAAGATGACAATGTAGTTGATGCTGATTTTGAAGAAGTTGATGAAGAATCTGAAAAGAAAAGCAACTAATCTTTTAAGTTCTTTAAAATGAGAGATTATTATGAAATATTAGGTGTTAATAAAAATGCTGACGAGGCATCTCTAAAAAGAGCTTATAGAGACTTAGCTATGAAGTATCATCCAGATAGAAACCCAGATAATAAAGAAGCTGCAGATAAATTTAAAGAGGCTAGTCAAGCTTATGAAGTTTTAAAAGACTCCGAGAAGAGGGCGGCATATGATAATTATGGACACGCAGCTTTTGAAGGAGGAGGGCCGGGGGCAGGAGGTTTTTCAGGTTTTCAAGCGGGTGGCTTTTCTGATATATTTGAAGACTTATTTAGTGAGTTTACTGGAGGGTCAAGACGTTCTAATTCTTCTAGTAATAGAGGAGCAGATCTCAGATATAATATGAATGTAAGTTTATCCGATGCTTATTCTGGAATTAAAAAAACTATTAAAATAAGAGCTCCAGCAAAATGTAATTCCTGCAATGGAACTGGTTCATCGGGTGGTGAAGCAAATATTTCTTCTTGTCCTACTTGTCAAGGAGCTGGAAAGGTTAGAGCAAGTCAGGGATTTTTTACTATTGAAAGAACTTGTAATGCCTGTTCTGGAACGGGAAGAATAATATCAAATCCTTGTAAAAAATGTTCTGGGTCAGGTGTTACCAATAGAGAAAAGTCTCTTTCAGTAAAAATACCTGCTGGAGTAGATGAGGGGACTAGAATAAGAATAAGCGGTGAGGGAGAAGCCGGAAAAAATGCAGGACCTTCTGGAGACTTGTATATATATGTTAATATGACATCCAGTAATATTTTTAACAGAGAGGGGGAACACCTTTTTTTAAATGTTCCTATTGATATTTACACTGCTGCTAATGGAGGAAGTATTGAAGTTCCTTCTCCTGACGGAAAAAAAATTAGAATTAGCATCTCTTCAGGCACACAAAATGGAAAAAAATTTAGACTAAAGGGAAAAGGAATGCCAATTTTACAAACAAGGTCTTATGGAGATTTGTATGTAGAAGCTGAAATTGAAACTCCAGTAAATTTATCAACTAAACAAAAAAAATTAATTTCTGAGTTTAGCGATAGTTTGACTGAGAACAACAACCCTAAAGTTAAGAGATATAAAAGTTTCTTAAAAGACTTCTAAAAATGAAAATGAAAAAAAAACAGATTATTAAAATAGGAATAGTTGGAGTAGCCGGTAAGATGGGGCAAAAAATTGCTAAGTTAGCTATAAAAGACCCTGCCATAACTATAAATGGAGGTAGCGAATATTCTAAACATAAAATGATTGGAAAAGATATAGGGGATTTGTTAGGAGAGGCGCCTTTAAATATTTACGTATCAGATAACATTCAAAGTTTCTTTAATAAGTTAGATGTGGTTGTAGAGTTTGGCCTAGAAGAAGCAACTTTAATGTTTGTCAAAGAAGCCAGTAAAAGAAATGTTGCTTTTGTATCAGGTAGCACTGGGCTTTCAATTGACACTATAAAGTTATTTAAAAAATATTCAAAAAAAATACCAATTTTTTGGTCTCCAAATATGAGTATTGGTGCAAATATTCTAAATAAAACGGCTAGTGATATTTCTCTGCAGTTAGCAAAAGATTTTGATATAGATATTACAGATATTCATCATAAACAAAAAATAGATACGCCTTCAGGAACAGCTTTATTTATAAAAGAATCAATAGAAAAATCTTTAAAAAAAAACCAAATAAGAAAAAACGTAAGTGTTTCTTCTATAAGGGCCGGAGACTCCACAGGTGAGCATAGTGTAATTTTTTCAGGAGAAGGAGAAAAAATTATTATAAAGCATATCTCTACTTCAAGAAGTATTTTTGCTCAAGGGGCAATTGAAACTGCTAAATGGGTTTATAANAAGAAAGNAGGNCTTTATNATATGAANGATTTTTTAGCTAGTAAAAGTAAATAGTTTTTCTCTTTCTATTAAAGCATTTTTTATGACTTTTGCTAAATCCTCTAACTCTTTTATGTTTAAAAATTTCCCAACTTCTACTGACTTACCACGAGAAATAATACTTAAGTATTGTTTTTTACTATCTGAATAAATTTTTAATCTCAACCACGTAGGATCGATAACCTTTAAACTTTTAGTTCCTGTTTTACTAACATTAATTATTAATAGCTTTTTCTTCAGTATTATTCTGTCGTACATTTTGGAGTCTTTCTTATATTTAATAAATGCAAAATACAGAAAGATAAAGTCTGCTAATAAAAAAATTGAAACTGGCCAAGCGCCTATAAATAGAAAATAGAATGATGCAAAAGAAGTGGCAACAAAAAATATTNTAAAAAAAATAATCAGAGTAAATAGTGTAAGTGACTTATTTGGATAAATTTTTAGATTTAAAAAATTATATGGGTTTTTCTTAATCATAATATACTAATATAGATTTTCTTTAGCTAATTACCACAAGTTCATAATCTTTTATAGTTTTACTTTATTAAAAAGAAATAGACCTAAAAACAGAAATATTAAAATTGAAGCCATGCCAGCCTTTTGACTTTCAAAAACTGCAGTGAAGGTGGCGACTAACAATGGCCCCAGAAAGTTTGTTATTTTTCCTGACATAGCATAAATTCCAAACAATGAGTTGATGTTTTGTCTTCCAGATAAACTAATTAGGGCTGTTCTGCTGCTGGATTGTATAGATCCTATAAACAGACCAAGCATAGTTCCAAGTATCCAGAAATATAATTTATTTTTAATAATTAGAATTATTAAACATACTAATATTAATAATATTAAAGAAACGATAATTACTTTTTTAGCACCAATCCTATCTTCCAGAAAACCAAATATATATGCTCCTATTGCAGCAGCAATGTTTATGACAATACCAAAAAGTATAATATCATTAAAACTAAAATTAAATGTACCAGTTGCGTATATTCCTCCAAAACTAAACAAGGTAATAAGGCCATCAGTATAGAGCATTCTAGCTATAAAAAACTTTATTTTATTTTTATCTTTTTTTAAAAGTTTAAGATTATTTAAAAAGTTTGAAAATGAGTATTCTTTTTTGGTAAGTTCATTTTTTTTACAATTAATTAGAAAAGGGGCACTAAATATTAAAAACCAGATTCCTACTATAGGGCCACAAATTCTAATATTTTCATATTCTTCTTTATTTAAAATAAATATTGATTTTTCTGGAATTAAAAAAAGAGTTAATATTAAAATTAAACAAAATATACCACCGAGATACCCCGAAGCCCAAGCTTTGCCTGAAAATTCTCCATAATTTTTTTCACCTCTAAAATTAATTAACTGTGAATTATAAAAAGCTTGCCCAATTTCAAAAAATAAATTTGATATTAAAATTATTAATAAAAATAAAAGTATATTTATATCTTCATTTGCAAACCAGAGAGTAGAAGACAGCATTGCAACAATTAATGTAGAGAACACTAAAAAGTTTCTAGAAAAATTTTTTTTGTTATCAGCTAAATATCCTAGATATGGTGACATTATAGCTATAAAAAACCCAGATAGAGCCATTGTCCAACCCCATAAAGCTGTTCCTGAGATTTTATTACTTGCTATAGTATTAGTAAAATAACTTGAAAAAACAAATGTGATAACAATAGTTGAATAAGGAGAATTAGCCCAATCAAATAAATAATAATAAAAGTTATTTTTTTTGCTTTTTTTCATTTGAGACTTTTAATCTTTTTAACGTTTTAGAAATCATTATTGCTCTTAGTGCATTGCTTTTGTAAACTGTTGAAGATGATGAAATTAAACTAGGGTTGAATACAGATAACCTTCTCCAATAATCATTTACATTATCTAGAGAATAGCCAGCTTTGAATGCTATTTCCACTCCCTTAAGGTCAGCTTCTGTTTCTTTGTTATGTGTGCTAAATAAAAAAAAACTGTTTAGATTTTTCAATTTAGGAATATCTAAATAGTTAATTGTAAAATTATTTGCTTCAGTTCCTTTTTTATAATTATAGTGATAAATATTATGAGCAAGCTCGTGTCCTATTAGAAAGGCTAGCTCATCTTCGGTTTTAGCTAACTTTATTGCTGCTAACGTTATAAAGACTTTTTCTCCATCTGCAAATGCATTAGGAGAAGACGCAGGCATTGCTTGCACATTGTAATTGCATGCCTTTATTCCTTGAATACTTTTTTTTATAACTTTATCATTTCTCAGTATTGTAAAGTTTATTACAGAGGAGTGAGTTAAGGATTCCTTTAACTTTTCTCTAAAATCCCAAACTTTTTGACTATTGATTTCTAAAATAATATCTTTTTCAAGCAGCTGTGACTTGTAAGCGGGGCTGTTTTTTGCTACAGAAATAATGATAGGAAAACTTACTGTATCATATTTTTTAAAGTAATAAGGGTTTATTTCTCTATTGAGCAATAATCTATAATAGCTAGAGTCATTTTTAGGCAAATCTTGTTCAGCAGCAAAAAGAACTCCTAATGAATATGAGCCATTATGATTACAAATATCTATATTTTTTTTCAAAATAGGCCACGATATTTTATGAAGGAGTTTTGAGGCATAAATCATTTCATTGATTAATATTTTTTTTTGTAAAAAAACCTCTTCTTCTTCATCTAGTTGACTTACGTTAGGAAAATGAAAAGATATATTTTTGTTATTATTAGAACAAGAGTTAATAATAAGTACAAAGAAAATAATTAATAAATTTAAATAAACTTTCATTTTTTTTTTGGAGCGGGCGAAGGGATTCGAACCCTCGACCCCAACCTTGGCAAGGTTGTGCTCTACCCCTGAGCTACGCCCGCTTAAATTACATAATAAAACATAATAGAATTTTAAGCAAATAACTACTGTTTATATGTTAATTATATTATTATTGAAATATTATAAAGAAATACTAGACTCTATAATGCAGATAACAAGATAATATGACTGATAATAAAGATTTTATAACAGTGTCCTGTGATGGGACAAACTCAAAAGAGGAATTTAAAGAGAATGAGCAAAACAGCAAACATCCTCTTATTTATTTAAAAGTTCCTTTTAATAGTAAAGTTTTTTGTCCATATTGTGGTAGAGAATTTTTAAACGGAAATATGTAGGCGTGAATAGATGATAAATAGCTCAGATAATTTCATTGAAGATGTAGATGCTACTTCTTTTATTGATAAAGTAATAAAAAAATCTAAAAGTGTAGCGGTTATAGTTGATTTTTGGGCTCCATGGTGCGAGCCATGCAAGCAAATCACTCCAATACTTGAACAATTAACAGGACAGTTTAATGGCAAAGTTAACCTGGTTAAAATCAACATTGATGAAAACCAACAGCTTGCACAACAATTAAATATACAGTCAATTCCTACTGTAATGGCCTTCTACGAGGGACAGCCCGTCAATGGATTTGCGGGCTTAAAAAGTCCCGAAGAGATAAAGGTCTTTTTTGAAGAAGTTGTTTCAGTATCTTCAGTTTCCGCTGACTTAATTGATAATCTTAACAAAAAGTTAGAGTCAGCTGAGTTATTTTTAGAAAAGAAAGAAGTAGAAAAAGCCATGGAAATTTTTTCTGAGTTAATAGCATCAGAATTACCCAAAAAGGAAATGAGCAGATCTATGAGCGGTCTAGGAAAATGTCTTTTAGAAATGAACAAACTAGAGGAACTTGATGATTTTTTAAACCAGCTAGAAGAAGACCTTAAAAACAGCAACGAAATAAAAGAATTGATTGAAGCAAAAAATTTCTTTTCAAGTATATTAGAGAAGTCTGAGGCTGAAGCACAAAGTTCAAATACATTAGATGATTTTGAAAATAAACTAAAATCTTCTAGGAAATTTATTTTAGAAAGAAATTACAGTGATGCAGTAGATGGATATTTATTCATTATTGAAAAAAACTCTAATTGGAATGACGGAATTGCAAAAAACGAACTTCTCAGCTTGTTTTCTTTCCTAGGTAATAATAATAGTGTTACTATAAATGGAAGAAGTCGCTTACTAAATATTCTTTATAAATAATGATAAAAAATTTTTCTAAATCTGATTTACCCCATACCATACCAATATTTCCTCTTCCTGGTGCTGTTGTTTTTCCTTTTGGAAACTTGCCCTTAAATATATTTGAGCCAAGATATATAGCAATGATAGAGTCTGTGTTGAGCACTCATAGATTTATTGGAATGATTCAGCCAGTAGTTCATCAAAATAAAAATGAAAAAAAATTATATCCTGTAGGATGTGCAGGAAAAATTATTTCATTTACTGAAACTAGTGATAGTAGATTTTTGATAGAGCTTTCAGGAACATTAAGATTTAAAATAAAAAAAGAGTTAACACTAATAAAGGGTTTTAGAAGAATAGAACCTGACTGGAGCCCATTTCTGAATGATTTGAAAAATGATTATCACCTTTTGAATTTGAGTACACTACTAATGGAATTAAAAAAGTACTTTGATAAAAATAGTATAAATGTTGATTTAAATGAAATTTCTAAGATTTCAAATGAACAAATTTTAGCTTCTATTCCTCAAATCTGCTCATTTAAAGTTTTAGAAAAGCAAGCTATACTTGAAGCAACTACTTTGCAAGATAGAGTAGATGTTTTAACTTCATTATTGAGAATGTATACCTTAGAGGGAAATGAAAATGATAACGAGACCATTAACTAAATGAAGAAAGATAGTAAAGATAGTTTTGACGTTAGTCTTTTAGATATAATAGTTTGTCCAGTTACCAAGGAAAAACTATCATATGACAAAAAAAATAATGAATTACTAAGCAGTAAAGCAAATTTAGCTTTTCCTATAAAAGAGGGAATTCCTATTTTGTTATTGGAAGAGGCAAGGAAGATTAGTCGTTCTTAATAGAAAGCAAAGACCCTTTTGTAGCGTAATTTCTAAAAATATTTCTTGCTAACTTACTTCTACTAAAAAATGTAAGACCTCTTCTTCTTAAGCTTCTAAACAAAAAATTAGAGTTGGAAAAAAAAAGATTTAATTTATCAGTTACCATTATAAGCAAAGACGCGTCAAGATAATGTTTATTTGAGTAATTAAATAAATACTCTTTTTTCCCAATATCTTTTGAGTTATTTATTTCTATTCTAGCAAAATTATAGATTTTTTGAATTCCTCTTACTGTTAAATTGAATCCTTGACCTGCTAGAGGATGGATAGAATGAGCTGAGTCACCCAGAAGTAAAATTCTTTCATCAATATATTTTTTAGAATGAGTAAGAGAGAGGTTCCAGGTTTTTATTTTTGAACAAACTTTAATTTTCCCATAAATCTTTTCAAAGTAATTTTGAATTAAAAGTTCAATTTTTTTTTCGCCTCTTTTATCATTATATTGATAGTAATCAGGAAAATTACAAGACCAAACTACAGAGGAATAATTTTTATTATTTTTTCTATTTATAGGAAGAATAGCTAAAGGCCCTTCTTCTAAAAATTTTTCAATAGCTAAGTTTTTATGCAATTTTTCATGCTCTATATTAAATGTAAAGGCCTTCTGTTTATAGTCTTTAAATTTATATTCAATATTTGCTAATTTTCTTAAATAGGAATTTCTTCCATCTGCACCTATAATTAATTTGCTTTCAATGATTATATTGCTATCTAGTGTAGCTAGCACAAAGTTTTTCTGTCTATTAAATTTTAAAAATTTATTATCGTATTTGAAAATATTTTTATTATTTTTAGCTAACCCTAAAAGAGCTTGAAGAAAATTCTTATTCTCTATCATGTACCCCATTACTTTTTCTTTATCTGTACCTGCAGTGAAAGAAGTGTTTAATTTAGATGATAGTTCTTCTACCAAGATCTTTTTAATAGGACACACATACTTTTTAAAACTGTTCCAAACTCCAATTTTTTTATAAAAAGATACTGATCCGCTAGATATTGCGGTAGTTCTATTATCAGGATAAATCTTTTTATCAAATGTTAAGGGCTTTGGATCAATTAAAGCTATTCTGTAACCTAAAGAGGATAAGGCTAAAGATGCACTTAATCCTGTAAGCCCACTTCCAACTATTGTAATATCATAATTTTTTTTCATATAATTTATATAGAAGTGTAATATAAAATAACTATGAATAATAATCTAAAAATTTATTCCGCCTTTTATCTTGGTGTTTTGCTAGAAAGTAAAAAAATTGATCCTATCATTATTTTAGAATACTATCTTTCAAATTTCAAAAAAGCTAATAAAAATACCAAATTATCATTTAGTAAAGTTTTAGAAAAACAGGCTTACAAAGAAGCTACACTATCTTGGAAGAGACAAAAAAAAAATCAAAGATTAAGCTTCTTTGATGGAATACCAATAGTCTGGAAAGACTTAGTAGACATTGAAGGCTTTCCTGCTTATGCAGGGTCTAAGCTTATAGAAAAAATAAGAAAAAAAGAAAAAGTTAATAACGCAAGTATTGTTAAAATTGCAAAAGAAAATGGTTTAATTTCTTTAGCAAAAACTAGTACAGTAGAGTTTGCTTTTGGAGGTTTAGGAATTAATAAGTCATGCAAGCTTCCCACTAATATAATGTTCAATAAAAAAAACCATGTTCCAGGTGGATCCAGCACAGGTGCTGCTACAGCTTTATATTCTGGATTAGCTCCATTATCAATTGGAACTGATACGGCAGGATCAATTAGAATTCCAGCAGCTTGGCACAGTTTAATAGGTTTTAAACCATCATTAGGCATGCTTCCTATGGATGGAGTTTTGCCTTTATCTAAATCCTTTGATGCTGTTGGTATAATTTCCAAAACCGTAAAAGATACGAAGATTCTTTTTGATATTTTATCTAATAAAAAATATAAGCAAGAATTTAAATTTTTAAAAAAAATTAAAGTTGGTTTTGTAAATGATTTTAATTTTAATCAACTTGATAATTATTGCAAAAAAAAAATTGTTTTATTGAACACTAAAATAGCAAGGCTTGGCTTGCACGTGGAAAATATAGAAGCACCAGAGTTTAAAGAAATTAATGATTTTTTTCTCTTACATGGTTCTTTAGTTAATTATGAGGCATGGAAATATTGGAAAGAAATAATAAAAAATAATTTAAATTTTATAGATCCTAACGTTGCTGCGCGATTTTTGATCGGAAAAAATATGGAAAATAAAAGTATTACTAAAATAAGAAAAAAAATAAGAAATTTAAAATATAAGATTATGAAAAGATTGGAAGAATATGATTTTTTCCTAATGCCTACTATTGCTCTAGAGCCACCTCTTGCTAAGGATATGCGTAATAAAAATAAATATAAACTTTATAATAATGCTGCTTTAGATAATACTAGAGGAGTTAATATTTTTGATTTATGTGCAATATCATTGCCATTGAACATTGATAAAAAGAAATGGTTATCAATATCAATAATAACAAAAAAAAATAATGATAATAAACTTTTAGCTATTGCTGAAAAAATAGAAAGTATACTATGATGGTATTATATGAGCTTTTTAAACAATAATATAAATAAAATATCAGAATATCCTTTTACCAGATTGAGAAAGCTTCTTTCCACGGAAAATTTAAGCAATAAAAATAATATACTAGACCTATCAATAGGGCAACCTTACCATAAGTTCCCACTTTTTGTTAAGAGTGTATTAGCTAAAGAAAACATTAAGTGGGGGTTATATCCTCCAATAAGAGGTCTTCCAATTTTGAGAAACTCCTATCTAAAATGGCTTAAAAAAAGGTTTAATGTTAAAAGTTCTTTTTTCGGAAATGAAAATATCTTGCCATTGTCAGGTACGCGAGAAGGACTTTTTTCTATATCATTAGTCTTATCAGTAAAGCAGATTATAGTTCCTAATCCTTTTTACCAAGTTTATTTGGGATCATCATTATTTCAGAACTTACCTATATCTTTTATGAATACTAATATTAAAGAAAATTATTTATTAGACATAGATAATCTACGAAATAAAATAAAAAAAACACCTTCCCTAATTTATTTTTGCAACCCTTCAAACCCTCAAGGTAAATGTGCTTCAGCTAATTATTTAAAAGAGTTAATTGATGTGGTAAGAAGATACAAATCTATTTTGGTTTTAGACGAATGTTACACAGATATTTACACACAAAAAAAACCTGTTGGTGGAATAGAAGTTTGCCAAGAAGCAGGAAAAAGTTTAAAAAATGTTTTAATTTTTCATTCTTTATCTAAAAGGTCAAACGTGGCCGGGTTAAGGTCAGGTTTTGTAGTAGGAGATAAAAAAATCATAAACCTATTTTCTAAACTAAGAAGTTATAGCGCACCTACTATTCCATTGCCAATTCAAATTCTCTCGGCAAAACTGTGGAGTGATGAAAGACATGTAAATGAGAGTAGAGAAAATTATAATATTAAGTTTAACTACGCCGATAAGATTTTATCCTCTTATAATTGTTACAGTAGGCCAGAAGCAGGCTTTTATTTATGGATGAATGTAGGAAACGGCGAGAAGTTTACAAAGGAATTATATAAGAACTTTAATATAAAAGTGATGCCAGGCAAGTATTTATCAGTGGGAGCAAGCAATAACCCAGGAAAAAAATTTGTTAGAGTGTCTCTGGTCCACAGCAATTTGAAATCTAAGGAAGCTATTAATAAAATAGCAAAACAATTAAAATGCTTTCAACATTAAAAAAAGTAAGTTTCAAAATTACTACATATAAAATCTTAATTTGTGTTTTTTGTTTGTTCTTAGGGGCCGCTTCATTTGTGTCGTTATATACTCACAATGAGTTTGACCCATCAATATTTACAGTTAATGATGAGGATCCTTTAAATATATTAGGAGTTTTTGGTGCAAATTTAAGTTCTTTATTGTTAGTTATTTTAGGCGATGCATCTTGGTTGCTTCCCATTTCTATGATTTTTCTATTGAGGATTGTATTATTAAAAGAGTATAATTTTAAAAAATTTATATTGCGCTTTTTTGTTGCAATATTTTGTATTTCCCTAATATCTATTTCTTTAGAAGTCATAAAGTTAGATTCAGGAATTTTAGGAAAAATTATAATAGTTAAATTTAGGACTTTAGCAAAGGACTTAATTAAATATGAAAACCTAATTCTTTATTCAAATTTACTAGTTTTTTCATTTTTATTTATAGTTTCCATTTCTAAAACTAAAATAGGTTTTTTTATTACTTCTTACAAGCTAAGCAAGAAACTAATAATATTATTAAAAAAAATATATTTTTTATTTTTTAATAGAAAAAAAATTTTTAAAAAAAGAATAAGAAATACTAAAAAAGAAGCTACTCGTTACAGAAAGATAAAAATAAATAGTAATGCAAATTTTATTTTACCCACACTTGATTTCTTAGATGATGCAGTGTCTGCAAAAAAATATAGAGGAGAAAATATTAATATTCAGGCAAAAGATTTAAAGAAAGTTTTAGATGATTATGGCATCAAGGGTTCTATAATAAATGCCAAAGAAGGTCCGATTGTTACAAGATATGAGTTAGAGCCAGCTCCGGGCACCAGGTCTTCAAGAATTATAAGTTTATCTGATGACATAGCACGTTCTATGTCTGCAAAGTCAGCTAGAGTTTCAGTCCTTTACGGAAAAAATGCACTTGGTATAGAACTGCCGAATAAAAACATTGATGTAGTTTTTTTAAAAGAAATTTTATCTTCTGAGTCCTTTATTAATAGTGAAGGTTTGGCATTGGCATTAGGAAAAGATATTTCAGGAAAACCACTTATTTCTGATTTAAGTAAGATGCCCCATTTGTTGGTAGCTGGGACAACTGGCTCTGGTAAGTCNGTATCAATAAATGCAATGATACTTTCGCTTCTTTATAAGTTTTCTTATACTCAATGCAAGTTTATTTTGATTGATCCTAAAATGTTAGAGCTTTCAGTTTATGAGGGAATCCCNCATTTGCTTCATCCTGTCGTGACTGANCCTAGAAAAGCNGTTTATGCNTTAAAGTGGGCAGTTAAAGAAATGAATGAAAGNTATAAACAAATGGCTAATTTAGGTGTAAGAAATATAGAAACCTATAACCAGATTATATCAAAAAAGGAATACAAGGAAGGGAAGCTAGTAAAGAAAGTACAAATAGGTTTTGATAGTACTTCAGGAAGACCAATATATCATGATAAAGAGATAGATATTCATCCTTTACCTTTTATTGTTATAGTNGTTGATGAAATGGCTGATTTGATGTTAGCTGCTGGAAAGGATATTGAGGTTTCTATTCAATCTTTAGCTCAAAAAGCCAGAGCAGCAGGAATACATTTAATTTTAGCTACTCAAAGACCCTCTGTTGATGTTATTACAGGCACTATAAAAGCTAACTTACCATATAGAATTAGCTTCCAGGTAACTTCTAAAATTGACTCTAGGACAATATTAGGAGAACAGGGGGCGGAGCAGCTTTTGGGTAGAGGAGACATGTTATTTATGGCAGGAGGAGGCTATACAGAAAGAGTTCACGGCCCCTTTGTGAGTGACCAAGAAATTTTAAAAGTTGCTAATTTTGTTAAATCTCAAGGAGAACCAGACTATCAGCATTATATTACTCAAGGAGAAGATGAGGAGTCTGATGAACTAAATAATGAAGAAGAAATGGATCCTCTATATGACAAAGCGCTAAGCTTAATAAAAAAGGAAAGAAAAGTTTCAACAAGTTTTTTGCAAAGACATTTTGCAATAGGTTATAATAGGGCAGCAAGAATAGTAGACGCTTTTGAAAGAAAAGGAATAGTGAGTTCTGCAAACTCGATGGGAAGAAGAGAGGTTTTAATCGATGAATAAAGCTCATTTTTTTTTCATAACATATTTTAATTTTATAATTATAATAATAAGCTTAAATGATTTAAAATCTGAAGAGTTTCATAGTGAGTTATTAAATAAATTAGATGAAAANTTTCCTGCAGAAATTTATTTTAGTCAAACTGATAGTGATAATATTACCTCAAAAGGGTGGATGGTAATAGCTAAGAAAGGTTTGGCAAGAGTAGAGTTTGAGCCTCCTAATCAATTTATTATGGTTGCAGACGGAAATTGGCTAATAGTACACGATGCTCAATATGATAGGACCAGTTACCTCCCTTTAAATGGAGGAATACTTGGAGCACTATTATATCCAGAAAAATTTCAAGAAATTAATCAACTTAAAGTTACAAAGAATAATAATTCATACTATTCGTTAGTTTCTAAAAATTTTGACAGTACGGAACTAAGAGTTTTCTTTGATAAGAAATACAAAGCACTAAAAGGCTGGGATATAATAGAAAATAAAAGTATATCAATTAGTGTAAGAATTTTAAAAATTAAAAAAATAAAAAACTTACAACTAATGAATAAAAATATTTTTAAATTCCCAGAGTTTATGAGGGCTAGTAAAGAAGGCTTTCTTGGTCCATATGAAAGAAAAATTAGAAAACTTCCAACCGGAAGAACTAATTAACTTACTTAATTAAAATATAACCAGATTTATTTTTTATAATTTTAATATTAATTTTTGAAAATATTATCTTTTTNCTAATTCTTGATATTAAGGTTTCTAAAACTCTAGTATTAAGAGAGTCTGCTTTTTCCGAANGTATTCCCCAAACTTTATATAAAAGGTTCTTTTTGTTTAAAGCTTTTTTATTGTTTCCTAAAAGAATTTCTACTAGCTTAAATTCTTTTTCTGTTAAATTTAATTTTTTTCCTTTTTTATCAACAAGACTAAAGTCTGAATGATTTATATTTATGCTTAAATCATTAACATTATTTCTTATTTTTTTTAATATTTCTTTATATAAATCAATAACTTTAATGGGTTTTAAAAAAAATTTTAAATTTTGAAGAGAGCTTACAGTAATATTTTCTTTTTTTGCCGTAATTATTAAATTTGCTCTATTCTTTTTAGAAAAAAATCTTATTAATTTTAAAAAATCTTTAAAACTATCATCTAATATTAATATAGAATCATTAAAGTTTTTTTTTGTAATATTATCAATATTTTTAATGATAAAGTTTTTTTTTTATTTTAGATAAACTTTCTAAGGAGTCGTAAATACTTTTATCACTNCCAAAATAGTAAATTATTTCCATAATAATTAAACTTCTCTTTCTCCAAATAATAAGCTTCCTATTCTNACATTATTAGATCCACAAATTATCGCTTCTTTATAGTCATTGCTCATTCCCATACTTATATCTTTTATATTTTCTTTATTGCAGATGTAACGCATATTTTCGAAGTACTTGCGAGGTTTTTCATCTGCTGGCGGCATACACATTGCCCCAGTTATTTCCAAATTATATTTTTTATTACACATATTTAAAAAGTCAGAGAAGTTTGAGGGCAGAACTCCTCTTTTTTGTGCCTCTTCGCCTATATTGATTTGAATAAAAATCTTAGGTATTCTAAAATTTTGACTTTTTAGAATTGAAAGCTTTTTTGCTGAGCTTTCCGTGTCCAAAGTTTCTATAACATCAAAAGTTTGAACTAATTCCTTAACTTTTTTAGACTGAAGTGCTCCAATGAAATGAAGTTGAGCCATTTTTTTGTCCAAGGAAGTCCATTTTTCTAAAGCTTCTTGTAGCCTATTTTCTCCGAATGTTTTATGTCCTGTTGATGCTAGACTTCTAATTTTATCAATATTTTGTTTTTTTGAAACTGCTACGATATTGATGGTTTTGTNATCCCTATTGAGTTCCTTGCATATAAATTTTATGCTTTCAGTTATTTTATTATAATTATCAATTACTGACATTTTCAGTACTATTTAATATGACCAAATTAAGTTTATTTTATACTATTATGAAAATAAATTCTATTTGTATAAAAAAATATCATCTTAACAATCCAATTTTGTGGATTTTTTTAGATGAAAATAGAATTATGGATGAATTAAGTTTTTTAAGAGAACTACCATTCTCAAGGTTTATAGGAGTGGTAGTAAGAACAAAAAACAAGAAAAACCTTTATAAGAAAACAAAATTGGTTTCTAAGATATGTAAAACGAAAGGGTTTAAAATAATTGTATCTTCTAACCCTCAGATAGCTATGGCAGTGGGAGCTTATGGAGTACATTTTTCAAGAGAAATAAAAAATACTAGAATTTATAATAAGCTATCATACTCATGCTCTTTTCACAGTTTCTCAGATATTAGAAGAACAATAAACTTAAAAGTAAATAAGGTGTTTATTTCACCTATATTTAAAACTACTAGTAGTAATAAAAAAAAACCGCTAGGATTAACTAGGTTGTTATTTTTATCTAGATCGTTAAAATGTGAAATAGGTGTTTTAGGGGGAGTAAATAAGAAAAATATTTCTAAGCTAAGAAATAAAAGAATAACTCATATTGCAGGAGTAAGTCTATTTTTCTAAATTAGGTATATTGACTGATTATGCTGGCATTAAAAAATATTTCTGTTCAATTTGGAGGAATAAAAGCGCTTACAAATGTAAGTTTCGAAGTAGAGAAAAATAGCTTATTTTCCATTATTGGACCCAACGGAGCTGGAAAAACCACGTTGTTAAATGTAATATCTGGAAGATATAAGCCAATATCAGGTGATATTCATTACCAAGGAAAAAAGCTAAATCATTTACACCCTAATAAAAGAGCCTCATTAGGAATAGGAAGAACCTTTCAAAACCTAGCTTTGTTTAATCATATGACTGTACTAGAGAATATCTTTATAGGAAGACATCATTTATTAAAAAATAATTTTATCAAAGGAGCCTTTTATTGGATATTAGGTGGTAAAAAAGAAGAAGTTGCAAATAGATTTGAGGCGGAGAGAATTTTAGATTTTTTAGAAATCAGTGATATAAGAAAATCCTTGGCTGGAACTCTATCATATGGATTAAGAAAAAGAGTTGAATTAGCTAGAGCTATTGCAATTAACCCCAATTTAATTTTGTTAGATGAGCCNATGGCAGGCATGAATCAAGAAGAGAAAGAGGATATGGCAAGGTTTATAATTGATCTAAACAGAGAATGGAAGATTACTGTGATAATGATTGAGCATGATATGGGCGTTGTNATGGATATTTCAAAAAAAATAATAGTACTAGATTTTGGAAAAAAAATTGCCGAAGGGATACCGAAAGACATTATTAAAAATAAAAGAGTACAGCAAGCATATTTAGGAGAAGCAATATAATGCTGAGTAATTTGTTAACAATCCCTCATGTTGTTCATTCAAACTCTCAAAATTATCCTAATGATATTGCAATGCGAGAAAAAAAGTTTGGTGTTTGGAAAACTAAAACATGGCTTGAAACCTATAATGAAATTAAAGCTATTTCTTTAGCACTTAAAAGAAAAGGTGTTCAACCAAAAACCACAGTAGGAATAATAGGCAATAATAGTCCTAGATGGATAATTGCAGAAATTGCTTCTCAATCTTTAAAAGCTATTGCTTTAGGTTTATATTCTGATGCTTTGGAAAATGAGATAGAATACCTTCTAAAATTAACTTCATGTGAAGTAGTTTTTGTAGAAGATGAGGAACAGGCAGATAAAATTTTATCTTTAGATGAATTAAAGAATAAAATAAAGCTTATCGTTTATGATGAAGAAAAGGGTATGAATAAGTATAATGATAAACGTTTAATTTCCTACAAGAAATTATTAAGTCTTGGGGGCGAATTAATGAAAAAAGATAATAATGCTTTTTATTCAATTCTGAGAGAACTATCTGAAGATGATATTTGTATTTATTGCCCTACATCAGGAACCACATCAAATCCAAAACTAGCAATGATATCGCACAAGCATTTATTAAACCATGGTAAGAGCTATCTTGATGCTGACCCTAAAAATAGTAAAGATGAATATGTTTCAGTGCTACCTCTGCCATGGATTATGGAACAAACTTATGCAATATCAAAATGGTGCTTGAGTAGAATGAAGGTCAATTTTGTTGAAGAGCCAGAAACAATGTTTGACGATTTAAGGGAAATAGGCCCAACTTTTTTACTATTAGGTCCTAGAGTTTGGGAGCAAATTGCAGCGGATATTAGATCTAAAGTAATGGACTCCTCATATATAAAAAGAAAACTGTTTGACTTTTTTACAAATTTAAAAAAAACCAATAATGGAATTATAGTAAATTTTTTTTGTGAGTACTTTTTATTTAGATGGCTTAGAGATCAAATGGGTTTTTCTTATCTTAAGTCTGCAGCTACTGGGGGTGCTGCATTAGGACCAGATACATTTAGGTTTTTTGTGGATATTGGAATTCCCCTAAGACAGCTTTATGGTCAGACTGAACAATTGGGAGCATACACTATTCACAGAAAAAATGATATTAACTATGAAACAGTTGGAATGCCTTTTAAAGGCGTTGAAATAGATATATCGGACCCAGATAAAGAAGGTTTAGGAGAGATTATTGTAAAAAATAAAAACTGTATGAATGGATATTTTTCAAATGATAGAGAAGAGAAAAAAATGTCCTCTAGAGAATGGTTTTATACTGGTGATGCAGGTTATTTTAATGCAGAAGGGCATCTGGTGGTGATTGACCGAATAGCAGATTTATCATTCACTTCAGAAAAGTTAAGATACTCTCCTCAGTATTTGGAGAATAAATTAAAGTTTTCTCCATTTATAGCGGAGGCCGCAGTGATCGGCTCGAATAAACCATATTTAGCAGCAATAATTTGTATCAGGTATTCTGTGCTATCTAAATGGGCAGAGCAAAACAGAGTAGCATTTACTACTTATTCGGATCTAGCTTCAAAAGCTGAGATAGAGAAAATTTTAATTGATGAAGTCAATAAGGTTAATGAGGCTGTTCCTAAAAAGCAAATAATAAGAAAATTTGTTCTTTTATATAAAGAGTTTGATGCTGATGATGACGAGTTAACTAGAACAAAAAAACTTAGGAGAAATTATGTTATAAATAAATATAATGAGATTGTGGGTGCAATTTATAGCGAAGAAAAATCTATTAAAATAGACACTTTAATAAACTTGCAAGATGGAGGAACCCAAAGGATTAAAACAGAATTAAACATTGTAAATATGGAGTAGAATAATGGCATTAGATTTTTTAATTCAGCTACTTGTTAATGGTTTTATAATAGGCTTATTGTACGGAGTGGTTGCTATGGCATTTGTATTAATTTATAAATCTAGCCTAGTGGTCAATTTTGCTCAAGGAGAGTTTTTACTTATAGGAGCTTGGGCTTGCTGGTGGCTATTAGCAAAGTTTTCATTACCTTTTTATTTAGCATTTATTTTTACTTTAGTATTTATGACTATTTTTGGGATCTTAATTCAATTAATAATTTTAAGGCCTTTGATAGGTGAGCCAATAATATCAATCATAATGGTTACAATAGGACTATCTATATTTTTTCAGGCTTTGATGAATTGGATGTTCGGTGTTTTTGTTGAGCCTTTCCCTAAAATTTTTTCTACTGAAAGTGTAAATCTTTTAGGTTTAGAAGTTCAAACAGTATATATAATGAGCGGGTTAATAAGCCTTCTTATTATGATAAGTTTTGCGATTTTTTTTAAAAAATCTAGGCTTGGTTTAGCTATGAGAGCGACTGCCTTTGACCAACAAGCAGCACAATCTTTAGGAGTTTCTGTTAAGCAAGTATTTTCTGCTGCATGGGGAATATCGGCAATAGTATCTGCTGTTGCAGGAATTGTTTTTGGTATAGTAAATGGTATATCATCGGGAATAGCATTTATGGGCATAAAGGTTTTTCCAGCAGTCATCTTAGGAGGGTTAGACTCAGTATTAGGTGCAATATTAGGAGGCTTAGTTATAGGGTTACTTGAACACTTCGCACATTACTTAGATGTGCAATACCTAAATGTAGGTAATATGATTAGGATAGCTCCGTTTTATGTGTTGCTAATTATATTAATGATTAAACCGTATGGATTTTTTGGAACAAAGGACATAGAAAGAGTATAAAATGAGCATTAAAAAATTTAGGCCTTGCGGTGACTTTAGAACCTCATACTCATCTGATATGAGTTTGTTTCAAGATAAAGGTAGTTTCTATTTAACTTTGTTTGGTATATTTCTTTTACTAATAGCGCCTTTATTATTTGATTCTTATATAATTTCTTTACTGATTTATATAGGTTTTTATGGAATTGCTGCTTTAGGTTTAAATTTATTAGTAGGATGTACAGGGCAAATTTCAGTAGGGCATGCGGTTTTTTTTGGATTTGGTGCTTTTGCATCAGCATGGTTAAGTAATAAGTTTTTTTTTCCTGTATGGATTTCTATTCCTACTGCAGCAATAATGACAGCATTTGTTGGCTTAATTTTTGGTATACCCGCGGCTAGGGTAAAAGGTTTGTATCTGGCAATTGCCACTTTGGCAGCACAATTTATAATGGAAGATTTTTTTTCAAGAGCTTCTTGGTTTACAGGAGGAGTAGATGGTGCGTCAGCAGAGCCATTAAAAATATTTGGTTTTTATTTTGATACAGATGAAAAATATTTTTATGTAGTTTTATTCTGGCTAATCATAAGCTTCTTAATGGTATCTAACCTTATGCGAACAAGAGATGGCAGAGCCTTTTTAGCAGTAAGAGACCATTATCTATCTGCAGAAATGATGGGAATTAACTTAACAAAATACAGAATTTTATCTTTTGGGATCTCTTCTCTCTTTGCTGGATTAGGTGGTGCTTTGTATGGGCATTATTTAAACTTCGTATCTATAGAAGAATTTAATATTCAACTATCTATATTTTTTCTTGCCATGATAATAATAGGAGGCCTAGGTTCCATAAGAGGGTCTTTAATGGGTGCGGCTTTTATGGTTTTATTGCCAGAGGTTATGGATGCCCTAACAAGACTTCTGTCAGATACATCAATTGATCAGGCTCTTTCTTTATCTAGTGCCATTCCATTTATTAAAGAAGCTTCTATTGGCCTAGTTATTATATTATTCTTGATTTTTGAACCCAATGGACTAGCCTATCGTTGGGGGCAAATTAGAGCATGGTTTAAGTTATATCCATTTTCATATTAATTTAGGAGATTTAATGATGATTAAAATTTCAAAAGTATCTATTTTACTTTTAATAATTTATTTTTTTAAAATACTAAGTATTTCAGCTAAAGATATTCCAATAGGTCACTTAGTAGATTTTACTGGGCCAACATCCAGTGTAGGAAAGCCATTTGGCCAAGGTTTTATTGATGCGATTAAGTACATTAATAAAAATGGAGGAATTAAAGGTAATAAAATTAAAGTAGATACTGTGGATTATAGTTATAAAGCACCTAGAGCAGTAGCAACTTACAAGAGATGGAAATCAAGGTTAAAAGTAATAGCTGTTATAGGATGGGGTACAGCAGATACAGAAGCTTTGATGGGAACTATAGCTAGAGATAAAGTTCCTTTTTATTCAGGTTCTTATGCAGGTCAATTAACAGACCCCACTGGTACAGCACCTAATTCATTCAAGGCTGCTCCATATAATTTTTTTTATGGCCCTTCTTATTCTGATGCTTGTAGAGGTCTGTTAACCTGGGCTTTAAAAGATTGGAAAACAAAAAACAAAACTGAAAAACCTAAATACGTACATATGGGCGATAATCATCCTTATCCTAATGCTCCCAAAAAGGCTTGCCAAGATTATGCTGAAGAACTAGGTTTTGAGGTTTTATCGGTTATAAATTATACCTTGGCGCCTGGAGACTTCACAGCGCAATGTTTGACTTTAAAACAAGTTGAAGCAAATTATGCTTATCTTGCTAATTCCTCTAATTCTACAACTTCTTTATTAAAGGCATGCAACACAGTGGGGGTGAAAACCCAGTTTATGACAAATGTATGGGGCGTGGATGAGCCTGTCATAAAAGCTTCTGGAAAAGCTGCGGATGGAGTAGTTTTTGCTGTTAGAACAAATTCTGTATGGGGGAATAAAAACAAAGGTATGGATTTAATAAGAGAAGTATCTGGAGTTTCTGGAAAAAAAAACAAATATAGGTCAGTCCATTACATTTCAGCAGTTTGTACAATGTTTTACATAGCAGAAGCAATGGAGTTAGCAATGAGTAATGATGACTTTAGCGGAGAAGGAATTAAAAAAGCAATGTATGAAAAGGAAAATTGGACTCCAAAAGGGCTTGATGGAGTTTGTTTGCCTTCAACTTGGAAGGAGGATGATCACAGAGGACTAATGGACGTTCCTATCTACAAAGTTAAAGTTAATGGAAATACAGAAAAAATCACTGTGGAAGAGCTAATGAACAAGAAAATTATTGAATTAGTTAAAGTAGATCAAGTTACACTGCCAAGAAGGCCAGAGTGGAGAGGCTATTAAGATTAAATTTTTTTCAATATGCTAGAGTTAAAAAATATAGAGGTAGTTTATAACGAAGTAGTATTAGTTATTAAAGGTCTAAGCCTTGAAGTAAAAGAGGGAGAAATAGTTTCTTTATTAGGCGCAAATGGAGCAGGCAAATCAACTACATTAAAGGCCGTATCTGGATTGTTAAAAAATGAAGATGGAGAAGTTACAAAAGGTAATATTTGTTTTTTAGATGAGGAGATTACAAACTCTAATCCATCAGAAATTGTTAAAAGTGGATTATTTCAGGTTATGGAAGGCAGGAGGTGTATAGCAGATATGACAGTACTAGAAAACCTTCGGCTTGGAGCACATACTAGAAGAGATAGAAAAAATATTAATGATGATATAGAAAAAGTTTTAAATTACTTTCCAAGGCTTAAAGAAAGAAATGGTTTGTCTGGATATTTATCTGGAGGGGAGCAACAAATGTTAGCTATTGGAAGAGCATTAATGGCTAAGCCCAAAATAATTCTTATGGATGAACCTTCTATGGGTCTATCTCCATTATTAGTAAAGGAAGTTTTTGGCATTATAAAAAAACTTAATGAGGAATTAGGTATAACTATTTTACTTGTGGAGCAAAATGCAAGACTAGCATTAAATGTTTCTAATAGAGCATACATTATGGAAAATGGAAAAATAGTTTTAGAAGGCTCATCTAAAGTTCTAGCAAACAACGAGGATGTAAAAGAGTTTTATTTAGGAGGGAGCAAAGGTGAGAGAAAGTCTTTCAAAAACCTTAAATCATATAAGAGGAGAAAACGTTGGTTGTAAAAGACTTTGGTTTTAAAGGCTCTTTTTTTGATAAAAATGAAACTTTAGAAAGAGAGGTTAGAGAAAAAGTACTATTTAAAAACTTTTCTCAAAGAATTAAAAATATAGTGGACGTATCTAAAGGCTGGAATAATATTTTAAGTGGCATTGATTTATCAAAAATTAATAGTAGAGAAGATTTAATACAACTTCCTATAACAAAGAAGTCTTCATTTCCTTTATTACAAAAAAATGCTTTTCCTTTTGGAAACCTTAATACCAAGCCGTATAACCAATTCCCATTTATGTTTGCATCACCAGGTCCAATTTATGAACCAGGAAATAAAAATGATTTTTGGAATATGTCTAGAAGTTTATATGCAGCTGGTTTGAGAGAAAAAGACATTGCTTATAATACTTTCTCTTACCATCTAGGGCCAGCAGGTATTATGATGCAGCAAGCCTGCAATAACATTGGATGTACAGTAATACCAGGGGGTATAGGGAATACTGAACTACAGTTAGAAACTATTAAAAATCTTAGGCCTTCATTTTATTTAGGAACACCATCTTTTCTTAAAATCTTATTAGAAAAATCAAAAGAAAAAAAAATTGACATATCTTCTCTTAAAAAAGGTTTAGTGGGAGCAGAACCATTTCCTCCACCATTGAGGGAAAAGTTAGCTGAAGAAGGGGTTGATGTTGTTCAAATGTATGGAATTGCAGAGATAGGCTGCATAGCTTATGAAACAAAAGACAGTAGAAACAATCTGACGGAAGGCATGTTAATTGAAGAGGATGTTATTTTGGAAATTGTTAGACCAGGAACATCCAAAAGTTTGCCTCCAGGAGAGGTTGGAGAAATAGTTGTTACAAAAATTAATTCTGACTACCCTATGATCAGATTAGGAACTGGAGACTTATCAAAAATTATAATAGATCCTAGCCCTTGTGGAAGAACAAATTTCAGAATCCATGGTTGGATGGGAAGAGCCGATCAATCAACAAAATTTAAAGGAATATTTGTAACGCCTGACCAAATAAATAAAATAACAGACAGTTTTAAAGAAATTTCTAAAGTAAAATTTGTTATTAATACAAAAGAACTCTTGGATAATGGTGAGCTTTTTTGTGAGACAAATATACATGATGTAGAACTGCAAAATAAAGTAAAAGAATTTTTTAAAAGTAATTTTAAGCTTAATATTAATGTTTCTTTAGTAAAGAAAGGCGATATATTAAATGATGGATTAGTAATACAAGATAAAAGAGTACTAAATTAATTTTTTGATGAGCAAAGAGTATTTATTAAAAGTAAAAAANCTTAGTTGTGAAAGAAACTATAAAATAATATTTAATAAACTATCATTTAATCTTTATCCTAGAAATATTGTTTTTATAGATGGAAATAATGGTTCTGGAAAAACCACACTCTTATTATGCGTATCCAATATTTTAACCTATTCNGGGGAAGTATTAATAAAAAAAGGTATAGATAATTTTGGTTATGTAGGCCATAGAAATGGACTTTATGATACTCAAACAGTAGATAGCTTTTTATATTTTTGGAAAAATATTTATAACTATAAAAAAAGTTATCATACCATTTTAGAATATTTCAATTTAAGTAGGTTTATAGATGTACCAGTCAGTTCTTTGTCTTTTGGACAAAAAAAAAAACTATCTTTTGCTAGGTTGATTATGATGAAAAGCAAAGTATGGCTTTTAGATGAGCCAATATCAGGTCTGGACAAAAAAACAAAAAAAATAATTTTAAAACTGATCCAAGAACATCTTTCTTTAGGAGGTGGGGCATTAGCAACCTCCCACGAAAGGCTAAGTTATTTTGATAAAAAAAAAGTTACTAGAGTGAAAATTGATTAAATTATTTTTCTTATTTTTACTAAAAGACTTTAAAAGTTACTTGCTAGATTCTAACAAATCTTGGTTTGCAATATCCTTTTTTTTATTATGTGTATTAATTTTTCCTTTAACATATGGAAGCTCAGTAGATTTATTAAAAAAAACTGCAATAGCTTCTATATGGATATGTGCATTGTTTTCTAATTTAATTTCATTAGAGAGTTTATTTAAAGAAGATTATCAGAATGGCGTCTTGCTTCAATATAGAATTAATAAAATACCCTTTTCCATAATAGTAATAACAAAATGTATTAGTCATTGGGTTTTTACTGGTTTGCCAATAATTTTTTTCTCTCCATTTTTTTTAATTTTTTTAAGTGGGTCCTCAAGCGATGCATTAGGTTTATTTTTTTCATTATTATTTGGAACGCCATTATTTAGCCTTTTGGGCATGCCCATTGCTGCTCTAACTTTGGGGGCTACTGCCAGAGGACCATTGTTGATTTTTTTATCAATCCCCTTTTTTCTTCCTATAATTATTTTTGGAGTATTAGGAGTAAATAGCTTTAATAGTGGATCCTACTCTGAATATTATTTATTATGTGCTATTCTAAGTATTAGTATAGTAATTTTACCCTATATAACTATAAAGATATTANNGGAGAGTTTAAAATAGAATGTTAAAATATTTTCATAAATANGCNAATCCNGNGAAGTTTTTAACTNTAGNTTTNCCNGTAAGAAAAATTATGGGAATANTTTCTNTNGGCNTANTANCTGTAGGTCTTATATTTGCNTTATTTTTATCNCCACCAGATTATCAGCAAAAAGAAACTGTTAGAATAATGTATATTCANGTACCAGCTGCTTGGATGAGTTTAATGATATANGCATTTATTTTTTTTAGCAGTGTTGTGTTTTTAGTTTGGAAGTTTCCGCTGTTTTTAATATTAGCTAAAGAATCAGTTACTATAGGAGTAATTTTTACTTTCACTGCACTCTTGACTGGTTCTTTATGGGGAAAGCCTACTTGGGGAACTTATTGGGTCTGGGATGCAAGACTAACTTCCTTTTTAGTGTTATTTTTTATTTATTTAGGCCTAAAACTAATTATGGATTCATTTTCCTATTCTTCTAAAGGGGATTATGCTTTTGGATACTTAGCATTAATAGGAGGATTCAATTTACCTATAATTAAATTTTCTGTAGATTGGTGGAACACGTTACATCAACCAGCTAGTATACTAAGAACCGGTGGAATTTCCATCAGCAGTGAGATGTTAATACCCTTGTTTTTAATGGCTATAGGTTTCTTATTTCTTTTTATTTATATTTTATTAGTTTCAGTAGAAATAAATCTCAAAAAAAG
>NHEU02000044.1 GCA_002171495.2 Alphaproteobacteria bacterium TMED93 | reverse complement strand
TTTATTAGATAATGACACATATAAAAATGCTTATTTGATGATAAATCGTAAATGAATTAATTTAGGTAATCACTTGTTCATAATATCATTATAACTAACTGTGCTTTGAATTGTTAGGTCAACATATTTAGCGAATACTATTTTAACTTGTTAAATATTTATATATTAGTATAATTCCACTATCTTTTTATTGAGTGTGCTCACTAGTCAGATTGTACTTAAATTTTAGATTTTATGG
Source organism: Alphaproteobacteria bacterium TMED93 (assembly GCA_002171495.2). Taxonomy (GTDB): domain Bacteria; phylum Pseudomonadota; class Alphaproteobacteria; order TMED109; family TMED109; genus JAYYAX01. Next base: position 12,083 of record NHEU02000044.1, on the reverse strand, counting down.
ATATAGTGCAAAATGCCTTAAAAAATTGCAAGTAAAGAGCTAAAACTATCTTGTAATACAGAGTAATAAAGAGTATGCGGGTGTAGCTTAGTGGTAAAGCTCCAGCCTTCCAAGCTGGCTACGAGGGTTCGATTCCCTTCACCCGCTCCATATAATAGGAGTGTAGCTCAATTGGTAGAGCACCGGTCTCCAAAACCGGGGGCTGTGGGTTCGAGTCCCTCCACTCCTGCCATGATTGACTATTTATTTTTTTTGGAATATGTTGAGGAACTTATGAAAATTATAAACATTATTAACTTTGTTAAAGAAGTAAAAAAAGAGGGTAAGAAGATTGTTTGGCCTACTAGAAAAGAAACACTTATAACCACTGCTATGGTGCTTTTGATGGTGGTAGTATTTTCAATTTTCTTTCTTTTAGTTGATAATATAATTGCATGGTTTATTAAAACACTAATGGGTTTGTAATATGGAAGAACAAAATTTAGACTACAGATGGTTTATTATTCACACCCATTCTGGGTTTGAAGCTAAGGTTATTGAGTCAATTAGGGATGAGGTTAAAAAAAAGCAACTAGAAAAATTATTTGAAGATTATCTTGTGCCTACTCAAAAAATTTTTGAAATAAAAAAAGGAAAAAAAATTGAAGGTGAGAAAAAATATTTTCCCGGATATATTATGATTAATATGGTAATGAACGATGATACGTGGCATTTAATAAAAAAAATTAAAAGAGTTAGTAATTTTCTTGGTGCGGGTAATAGACCTGTTGCTTTGAGAAAAGATGAAGCTGAAAGGATCCTTAATCAAATACAAGAAGGCATGGAAAGCGCTGTTTCTACAGTTAGTTATGAAGTTGGAGAGACTGTTAAAGTAGCAGATGGGCCGTTTGCTTCATTTAATGGAGTAGTTGAAGAAGTTGATGAAGAAAAATCTAGGTTAAAGGTAGCGGTATCTATTTTTGGCAGGGCAACTCCGGTAGAACTAGAATATTCTCAAGTAGAAAAATGTTGATTAAAATCACATTTGCATATATAAAAAACTTTTTTTATAATTAGGTACTTAAAAAATGGCAAAAAAAATTTCTGGCTATGTGAAATTGCAAGTTCCTGCGGGGCAAGCTAGTCCTTCCCCACCTATAGGACCCGCTTTGGGTCAAGCAGGGCTTAATATAATGGATTTCTGTAAAGCCTTTAACGCTAAAACTGAAAAACTTGAGAAGGGAATGCCNTGCCCTGTTGTAATTACAGTTTTTCAAGATAAAAGTTTTGAGTTTTCTATAAAAAAACCTCCTGCTAGTTATTACATTAAGAAAGAAATTAATTTAAAAAAAGGTTCTGGAACAACTGGTATATCTGATGCTGTTGGAAAAATTTCAATTCAACAATTAAAAAAAATTGCTGAGGAAAAATTACCTGATTTAAATACAAAAAATATTGACCAAGCAGCAAAAATTATTGCTGGAACTGCTAGGTCAATGGGTGTTGAGGTTATAGATTAAAGGGTTAGGATGAGTAAAAGAGGAAAAAGGTACAAAAGCTTTAAAGAGGGTATTAAGGATAGTACATACAATGTAAATGATGCAATTAAAGCAATAAAAAGTGGGAATACAGTTAAATTTGATGAAACACTAGATATTGCTATTAATTTAGGAATAGATCCCAAGCAATCAGACCAGGTAGTTAGAGGCTTGGCTAGTTTGCCTCATGGTACTGGAAAAAAACTAAACGTTGCTGTATTTGCAAAAGATGAGAAGCTTAAGGAAGCTACAGATGCTGGAGCAGATTTTTCTGGACAAGAAGACTTAGCAGAAAAAATACAAAAAAATAAAATTAAGGTAGACATTGTGATTGCAACACCAGATATGATGCCTTTAGTTGGAAAGTATGGAAAAATTTTAGGTCCTAAAGGTTTAATGCCAAACCCAAAAATGGGAACTGTAACGGATGATGTTTCTAAGAAAGTAAAAGATGTTAAAAAAGGTCAAATTGAGTATAAGGCTGATAAAACAGGAATAGTTCACTCAGGAATAGGGAAACTTAGTTTTTCTGAAGATAAGTTAAAAGAAAATATAACATATTTTATAGATACTATTGTGAAGGCTAAACCAAAAGGAGTAAAAGGAAATTATTTAAAAGATATATATATNTCTTCTTCTATGGGACCNTCNATAAAAGTANNTTACAAATAAAAATACTTGACTTTATTTTGTAATNATTTAAGTTAATTTTCTGTCAAAGACTGTAGGTTGCNATAATTCCTTCANAGATGGTNTTGTCTGTCTTTGNCTTTTTTTTGGTTAAAAATGGATAAAGAACAAAANAAAATCGCAGTAAAAAGCTTAAAAAAATATTTTGAGGAATCAGAGGGTGTGGTTGTTACTCATTATTTGGGGTTGAATACTTCTGAACTAACTGAGTTTAGAGAAAAAATTAATGAGATTGGATCCAAATTTTGTGTTGCTAAAAATAGTTTAGTTAAAATTGCTTCTAAAGAAACACCTTATGAAGCATTGGAAAATTATTTTAAAGGTCCAACAGCAATTATTTTTTCCAAAGATCCTATTGCAGGGATTAAGGTTGTTAAAAAATACTCAGATGAGAATGAAAAGTTTAAAGTAGTTAAAGCAAGCCTTAACCAAAAAATAATTGATGAAGAAGAGTTTAATAAGTTATCTAAACTTTCTTCGTTAGAAGATTTAAGAAGTGAAATAGCAAGTTATTTACTNGNACCCCACCNAAATTTGGTGCAACTATTAAATGCTGCTGGAACAGAATTAGTGNGTGTGTTTAATAATTTTTCTAAGAAGAACTAAATTTTAATTGAAAGGTAATGTTATGACAGATTTAAATAAAATGGTTGATGAGCTTTCTAAGCTTTCAGTAATGGAAGCAGCAGAGTTATCGAAACTACTACAAGAAAAATGGGGCGTTTCAGCGGCGGCTCCAGTTGCAGTTGCAGCAGCAGCGGGTGGCGGTGCCGATGAACAAAAAGCTGCTGAAAAAGATACATTTGATATAGTTTTAACAGATGTTGGAGACAAAAAAATTAATATAATTAAAGAAGTTAGAGCTGCTACTGGGTTAGGTTTAAAAGAAGCAAAAGATATGGTAGAGGGTGCTCCAAAAACAATTAAAGAGGGTGTTGCTAAAGCAGAGGCAGAAGAGATAAAGAAAAAGTTTGAAGAGTCTGGCGCTAAAATAGATTTGAAATAAGAAAACTTTTTTTTCGGATAACTAAATTTTAGCGATTAGTTTCTGAAAACTAGACGTTTATTTTTTTTAATTTATTTTAGAATAGGAACCACATGGCTAACATACTTTCTCTTAAGAATAGAAAACCTCTTAGACACCAATTTGGTGTTCTGCAAGATATTGCGGATATGCCAAATTTAATTGAAATTCAAAAGTCTTCTTATCAACAACTTCTTACTTCCAAAACTATAGAAAATCAAGAATCTCACATTGGAATTCATGATGCTTTAGCAAGTGTTTTTCCAATTAAAGACTATCAAGGGAGAATGACTTTAAAATATATTTCTTACAAGTTAGACAGACCAAAATATGACGTTATAGAATGCAGGCAAAGAGGATTAACTTATGCTGCGGCACTTAAAGTAATTTTCAGACTAGATATCATTAAGATTGATGAAGAAACTAATCAAGAAATTGGTAAAGATGCACGTGAAGAGGAGGTGTATTTAGGAGATATACCATTAATGACTGACAAGGCTACTTTTGTTATCAATGGAACAGAAAGAGTTATTGTTAGTCAGATGCACAGGTCGCCAGGAGTTTTTTTTGACGCAAGCAATGCTGCGAGAGTAATTCCATACAGGGGATCTTGGCTTGACGTAGAGTTTGATGCAAAAAACCTTCTTTTTTTTAGAATTGATAGAAGAAAGAAACTTTCTTTAGCATTTTTACTTAAATCTATGGGGTTAGATAATGAGGGTATATTATCTAGATTCTATAATTCTTCAGAGTTTAATATCAAAGAAAATAATCAAATTAGTATTTTATATGACTTTGAAGAGTTAAAAGGGGAACTTAATTTTGATTTAATAAATGCTGATAATAATGAAATACTTCTCTCAAAAGGCGAGAGACTTACCAATAGACATAATAGAGAATTTGAAGAAAAAAAGATAACTAATATTTTAGTTCCAGATGAAGCAATTTTTGGAAAGTATTTAGCTAATGATATTTTTAACAAGGATACTGGAGAGATTTTCGGAGAAGCAGGAGATGAAATAGATGAAAAACTGATTGATTTATTAAGAGAAAATAAATTATCTAATTTTTCAGTTTTAATTACCAGCAATAAATCTGGTGCTTACATAAGAAATACTATTATAGCAGAAAAGGACGTAAAAAGAGCAGATGCATTGGCATCAATCTATAAAATCATGAGACCAGGTGAGCCTCCTACCGAAGAAAGTTCTGAAAAATTATTTTATGATCTTTTCTTTTCAAGGATTGATACACCGCTTGATGAATTAAATTTTTACTCTTCCAATTCTAAGAAAGAAAAAACGGTCACATTAAGCAAAGAATCAATTGAGCAAGAAGGAGTTTGGATATTAAAAAAAGAAAAAGAATGGTCATTGGTTACGATTGGAACAGTAGCTAGACAAAACTCTATTCCAAATTTATGGGTTTTGAATAATGAAATAACAAAACTCAAATCTGAAAAATATGATCTATCTTCTGTGGGAAGAGTAAAACTTAACTCAAGAATTGGCTCAGAGGTAGAAGAATCTTATGGAGAACTAAATAGAGATGATATATTAAGTGTAATTGACACCATTGTTAATTTAAAAGATGGCATAGGTGAATATGATGATATTGACCATTTGGGAAATAGACGAGTAAGGTCTGTAGGGGAACTAGTAGAAAATCAATTTAGAACTGGTTTGGTTAGGATGGAAAGAGCTATTAAAGAAAGAATGGGTTCTGTTCCAGAAGAAAAACTTGTCCCTAAAGAACTTATAAATGCAAAACCACTAACATCAATTTTAAAGGAGTTTTTTGGTAGCTCGCAATTGAGTCAATTCATGGATCAAACTAACCCTTTGTCTGAAATAACACATAAAAGAAGATTATCAGCTTTAGGTCCTGGTGGTTTAACAAGAGAAAGAGCAGGCTTTGAAGTAAGGGATGTTCATCCAACTCACTACGGTAGAATTTGTCCTATCGAAACACCAGAAGGCCCTAATATTGGATTAATTAATAGTCTTGCTACTTATGCAAAAGTTAATAAGTATGGCTTTATAGAAAGTCCATACAGAAAAGTTTCTAAAGCAAAAGTTAGTCATGATGTTGAATATCTATCAGCAATAGAGGAAGACAACTTCGTCATAGCCCAAGCTAATGCTCCTCTTACGAAAAGTAATGAGTTTGTAAGAGATTTGGTTTCTTGCAGGCATAATGGAGACTTTACTATGGCAACTACAGATAAAATAGAATACATGGATGTTTCGCCGAAGCAATTAGTTTCTGTTGCAGCTTCACTTATACCATTTTTAGAAAACGATGATGCAAACAGGGCTTTAATGGGATCTAATATGATGAGGCAGGCAGTTCCATTAGTAGTCTCTGAGTCACCAATGGTTGGAACAGGGATGGAAGGTGTTGTAGCAAAAGACTCATCCGCTGCAGTAGTGGCAAAAAGAGGAGGTTTTNTAGAGCAAGTTGATGCAAGGAGAATTGTTGTAAGGCATACTGATGAAAAAAAGTATGATGTTACGCTAGGGGTAGACGTTTATAATTTATTGAAATTTCAAAGGTCTAATCAAAATACATCAATCAATCAGCGACCATTAGTAATGGTAGGCGATAGAGTTGAAAGGGGAGATGTTATTGCAGATGGACCAGCTACTGATAACGGAGAACTAGCATTAGGTAAAAATGTTCTAGTAGCTTTTATGCCTTGGAATGGATACAACTATGAAGATTCTATTTTAATATCCGAACGAATAGTAAGAGACGATGTTTTTACTTCTATTCATATCGAAGAGTTTGAATTAATGGCTAGAGATACAAAGCTTGGCCCAGAGGATATNACACGAGATATTCCAAATGTAGGAGAGGAAGCTTTAAAAAACTTAGATGAAACTGGCATAGTTTATGTGGGAGCTGAGGTAAGGTCTAATGATNTTTTGGTAGGAAAAGTAACGCCTAAAGGAGAGACACCAATGACTCCAGAAGAAAAGTTATTAAGAGCGATATTTGGAGAAAAAGCTTCAGATGTAAGAGACTCATCTTTGAGACTACCAAGTGGTGTTTCTGGAACAGTAGTTGAAGTTAGAGTTTTTAACAGAAGAGGCGTTGAGAAAGATGAAAGAGCATTAGCTATAGAAAAGGAAGAAATAGAAAGATTAGCTAAAGACAAAGATGACCAAATAAGAATTATTGAAGAAAATATTTTCAAGCGTCTAAAGAGTTTATTAGTAGGAAAGCATTTTTCTGTGAAAGCTAAAGGTGTAAAAGATGGTCAAGTATTAACTGAAAAAATATTAGACTCATTCGATAATAAGCAGATTTGGAAAATTGCTACCAAGAATCAACAAACTATGACTAGCATAGAGAGTTTAAAAAATGAATTTGATGNTGAAATAAATGAAATTCTTCTTAACTTTAAGGAAAAGGTTGACAAAGTTCAATCAGGTGATGATTTGTTGCCTGGTGTTTTGAAAATGGTAAAAGTTTTTGTTGCGGTAAAAAGAAAGCTTCAACCAGGGGACAAGATGGCAGGAAGGCATGGTAATAAAGGAGTGATATCAAAAATTGCGCCTATCGAAGACATGCCTCATACAGAAGACGGTGTTCCAGTAGATATAGTCTTAAACCCTTTAGGTGTTCCATCAAGAATGAATGTAGGACAAATATTAGAAACACATTTAGGTTGGGCATCAGCAGGTCTTGGTAAAAACATTAAAGAAATAGTAAATAGCACTTCACAGGATACTGCTTCTAAAGTTAATGGATGTAAAAAAGTATTAAAAAAAATATTCTCTCCTAAATATTTTGAAGAAAGAATCAATATGCTTCCAGATAGTGAAATTATTGAACTTTTATCTAAGGTCAAAAATGGTCTAAATTTAGCTACTCCAGTTTTTGATGGTGCGAGAGATACAGATATTAAGAAAATATTGGAAGCTGTGGGTTTAGACAATTCAGGACAAGTTACTCTTATTGATGGAAGAACAGGGGAGGCCTTTAATAGAAAGGTTACTGTAGGATACATATATATGCTAAAATTACATCATCTTGTCGATGATAAAATCCATTCAAGATCAATAGGGCCCTACAGCCTAGTTACACAACAGCCCCTTGGAGGAAAAGCTCAGTTTGGTGGTCAGAGGTTTGGAGAAATGGAAGTTTGGGCATTGCAAGCATATGGAGCATCATATACATTACAAGAAATGCTTACTGTTAAGTCAGATGATGTTGCAGGCAGAAGCAAGGTTTATGAATCAATAGTTAGAGGAGAAACTAGTTTTGAAGCTGGAATTCCTGAGTCCTTTAATGTACTTGTTAAAGAAATGCAATCATTATGTTTAGATGTTGGTTTGTCACAAAATGAAAATCCTAAAGAAATTACAACTCAAGAGGATAATTAGGAGAAATTATGAATAAAGTAATGAAAAGTTTAGAAAATATGAACAATGACTTTGACCTTATTAAAATATCTATAGCCAGTCCTGAGAAGATTAGGTCATGGTCTTTTGGCGAAGTGAAAAAACCAGAAACTATTAACTACAGAACATTTAAACCTGAGAGAGAGGGTCTTTTTTGTGCAAAAATATTTGGACCAGTTAAAGACTATGAATGTCTTTGTGGAAAATATAAGAGAATGAAACATAGAGGAATTGTTTGTGAAAAGTGTGGCGTGGAAGTAATTCAATCTAAAGTTAGAAGAGAAAGAATGGGACATATTGAGTTGGCAGCTCCAGTTGCACACATATGGTTTTTGAAATCTTTACCATCAAGAATTAGTCTATTATTGGATATGGCTATGAAAGATGTTGAGAGAGTTCTTTATTTTGAAAATCATATAGTTATAGAGGCAGGTTTAACAAACTTAAAGTTTAAGCAGATATTGTCAGATGAAGAGTATAATAAGGCTCTCGATGAAAATCCTGCAGACTCATTTTCAGCTGGGATTGGTGCAGAGGCTATAAGAAAGATTTTTGAGTCAATGAATATGGAGGAGGAAAGAGAAAATATTAAAGAAGAATTAAGTACATCAAAATCTGATATCAAAAAGAAAAAGTTACTTAGAAGGCTCAAGCTTGTAGAGCAGTTTATTTTTTCAGGAAATAAACCTGAGTGGATGATTTTAACAAGTTTGCCTGTTATACCACCTGACTTAAGGCCTTTAGTTCCGTTAGATGGAGGAAGGTTTGCTACTTCTGATTTAAACGATCTATACAGAAGAGTTATTAATAGGAACAATAGATTAAGACGGCTTAAAGATTTAAAGGCTCCTGATATTATTGTACGAAATGAACAAAGAATGCTTCAAGAGTCAGTTGATGCTTTATTTGATAATACTAGAAGAGCGAGACCAATCACAGGTTCAAATAAACGTCCTTTAAAATCTTTAGCTGATATGCTTAAAGGAAAACAAGGACGTTTTAGGCAAAACCTTTTAGGAAAGAGATGCGATTATTCAGGAAGATCAGTTATTGTTGTTGGTCCTGAGTTAAAATTACATCAATGTGGCATTCCAAAGAAAATGGCATTAGAGCTTTTTAAACCTTTTATTTATTCAAAGTTAGAAATTCGTGGCTTAGCTACAACAATAAAATCAGCAAAAAAAATGGTTGAAAAGGAAAGACCTGAAGTATGGGATATATTAGATGAAGTTATTAGAGAGCATCCCATATTATTAAATAGAGCTCCTACACTTCATAGACTAGGCATACAAGCTTTTGAACCTGTCTTAATTGAAGGAAAGGCAATAAGGCTTCATCCTTTAGTTTGTACAGCATTTAATGCTGACTTTGATGGAGATCAAATGGCAGTTCATGTTCCTTTATCAGTAGAAGCTCAGCTAGAGGCAAGAGTTTTAATGATGTCAACAAATAATATTCTTAGCCCAGCTAATGGAAAGCCAATAATAGTTCCAACGCAAGATATTGTGCTAGGTTTATATTTTTTAAGTTTAGAAAAAGAAAATGAAACAGGGGAAGGGTTAGTTTTTTCATCAGTAGAAGAAGTAAAACATGCGCTTGAAGCAAAGGCTGTTTCTCTTCATGCAAAAATTAAATGTAGAGTTGAAATTATTAATGAAAATGATGAAAAAGAAGTTAAGCTTCTTACCACAACTGCGGGTAGAATTTTAATATCAGAAATTTTACCAAAAAATAGAAATATAACTTTTTCAATGATCAATAAAATGCTTAGTAAAAAAGAACTTGCAGGTCTTATTGACGTGGTTTACAGATTTTGTGGACAAAAAGAAACTGTTATTTTTGCAGATAGATTAATGGANTTAGGCTTTAAAAATGCATGNAAAGCTGGTATTTCTTTTGGTAAAGACGATATGATTATACCTGAAGCTAAAACTAAATTNGTTGATGATACTAGAGATTTAATAAAAAATTATGAAAAACAATATTCTGATGGACTTATTACGCAAGGAGAAAAATATAATAAAGTTATTGACGCTTGGTCTAAGTGTACTGATAACGTTGCAGATAAAATGATGAATGAGATGTCAATTGGCAAGGGTGAAAGCATGAATTCAGTGTTTATGATGGCAGATTCTGGTGCAAGAGGTTCTACTGCTCAAATGAAGCAACTTGCAGGGATGCGAGGTTTAATGGCTAAACCTAATGGAGAAATTATTGAAACACCTATAATCTCAAACTTTAAAGAAGGACTAAGTGTTTTAGAATATTTTAATTCTACTCACGGAGCAAGAAAAGGTCTTGCAGACACCGCTCTCAAAACTGCTAATTCTGGTTATTTAACTAGAAGGCTAGTAGATGTTGCTCAAGATTTAATAATTACTACAGAAGATTGTGGAACTACTAAAGGTGTAATAAAAAAAGCTGTAATAGATGCAGGTGAAGTTATAGAAAGTTTAGAAGAAAGGATTATTGGGAGATATTTGGCCGAGGACTTAAAAAATCCTGAAGATGAATCCTTGTTAGCAAAGTTAGGAGATTTTATTGATGAAGATTTGGTTAGCAAAATAGTCAGTGCTGAAATTGATGCTGTCAAAGTTAGAAGTCCTCTTACATGCGGGCTATCGTCTGGTATGTGTGCAACTTGCTATGGAAGAGATTTAGCTAGAGGAACAACGGTCAATATTGGTGAGGCAGTTGGCGTAGTTGCAGCTCAATCTATAGGAGAGCCAGGAACTCAATTAACTATGAGAACATTCCATATAGGAGGTGCTGCGCAAGCAGGAGCTGAGCCTTCTAGGTTGGAAGCTAATATATCAGGAACTCTTTATATTGAAGGGTCTAATGTAATTTATGATAAAAAAGGTATTGGAACTGTATTAGACAGAGATTGTAAACTTATAATTAAAGATGATAATGGAAGAGAAAGATTTAGAGAAAAAATACCTTATGGTTCAAACATCTTGTTAAAAGAAAAAAGTAAAATTGAAAAAGGACAAAAAATTGCAGAGTGGGATCCTTACACCAGACCGATTATTACTGAAAAACAAGGTTTTGTAAGATTTGTAGATGTTAATAAAGATACTCTAGAAGAGACAACCTCTCAAGACACAGGAATGACTAGCCAGGTTGTTAAAGATTGGAGAGTACCAGGTGCAACAAAGCAACCAAATTATAGACCTAGAATGGAAATTCTTGATGATAATGATAAAATACTTAAATTAGCAAATGGATCGCAAGCAATTTATGAGCTTCCAGTTTCTGCAGTGTTGTCCATTGGATATACTCCAGGTAAGAAAAGTAAAAAAATTAATGCTGGAGATTTGTTAGCTAGAATACCATTAGACTTTCAAAAATCAAAAGATATAACAGGAGGTTTGCCTAGAGTTGCAGAATTATTTGAGGCCAGAAAACCTAAAGATTACTCATTTATATCTGACATAAGAGGAAGAGTAGAGTTTGGAAACGACGTAAGATCTAATAAAAAATTAATTGTTGTAGATATTGATAATAAAGATAATCAAGCAGAATATTTAGTACCAAAAGGAAAGCACATTATGGTTCAAGAAGGAGATATAGTTAACAAAGGAGATTTATTGATGGACGGAAATCCGGTTCCTCATGATATTCTAAGAGTCTTAGGTATTGAAGAGTTAGCAAATTACTTAGTTAATGAAATACAAGATGTGTATAGGTTACAAGGTGTAAAAATTAATGATAAGCATATAGAGGTTATTGCAAGACAAATGCTTCAAAAGGTTGAAATTACAGATGCAGGTGATACTGATTTTATTGCAGGAGAGCAGGTTGATAGGGACGATATGGAAACTGCAAACAAAAGTGCAGTAGAAAATGGAAAGTTTCCGGCGAAATTTATTTCAATATTAAATGGAATAACAAAGGCTAGCTTGCAAACCAATTCCTTTATTTCAGCGGCATCTTTTCAAGAGACTACTAGAGTTTTGACAGAGGCAGCAACAGCAGGTAAAAAAGATAAATTAGCAGGACTAAAAGAAAATGTTATAGTAGGAAGATTAATTCCAGCAGGCACCGGAAGAACTATGACCAAATTTAAAAAATTAGCTGTATTGAATGAAAAGCGTATTAAGGAAAAGCAAGCAAAACAACTAGAAAGTGAGCAACAATCCTAACTTTTTATATATTGTTGCAAAAAAACAACACTATCTAATATTTTTTTGTAATTAGTACTTGACGGTTTTGCTAGGTGCCAATAATATGCGTGTTTCTGGTAAATAAAATTTATATAAGGAAATTAAAATGCCAACTGTTAATCAATTGGTTAGAAAGGGCAGAAAGTCCCAAACTAAAAGAAATAAAGTGCCAGCTCTTGAAGCTTGTCCTCAAAAGAGAGGTGTATGTACTAGGGTTTACACTACTACTCCTAAAAAACCTAATTCTGCATTAAGAAAAGTTGCTAGAGTTCGA
>NHEU02000042.1 GCA_002171495.2 Alphaproteobacteria bacterium TMED93 | reverse complement strand
ACTGAGTTAGGTAATGCTGAAGTCAATATAGCAACTTTTAATTTAGGAAGAACTGGAGCTGGAGAAGCTGTATCGCTTATTGAAGTAGATGGAAAAATTAATCCTGAGTTAATAAGAAAATTAGAAAATATATCTAATGTAAAAAGTATAAAAAAACTATCTTTTTAAATTAAATGAACAAGAATAATAACAGTGAATTGCTACCAGAGGGTTTTAAAGTCCTACTTCCAGACCATGCAGAAAAAGAGGAATTTGCATCTAGAAAAATATTAGATATGCTAAACAAGAATGGTTATTTACTAGTGAAAACTCCTCTTCTAGAATATCAAAATACTAAAATTAGTTCTTCTTCTAACCAAAAACTTCAAAATACTAACCATGAACCTTTTATCTTAATGGAACCTTCTACAAAAAAAATTTTAGTTATAAGACCTGATATTACACCACAAATTGCTAAGCTAGCATCAACAAAGCTAAGTCATGTAAAAAGACCTATAAGGTTAATGTATTCTGGTGAAGTATTAAGAAATACAAAAAATTTATATCAATCAGATAGACAGTACCAGCAAATCGGAGCTGAGCTAATTGGTGCTCCATACAATAAAGGATTATTAGAAATTATTCAAATAACGAAAAGAATTATTAGCAATTTAAAAATTAAAAATACTCTAATAGACTTTTCTGTACCATCCATAATGAGGTATTTAGAGGATGACATTAATCTGAAAACTAAGGATGGTCAAATAATTAGAGATGCAATACAAAATAAAGACAGTGGTCTAATAAAAACAAAAAAGTATAAGTACTTAAAAAGTATTATAGAATGCACAGGTTCTTTAAATACTGCAAAAAGTAATTTTAAGAAATCAAAATTACCTAAAAAAATAAAAACTGTATTAGAGAAATTTTTTAAAACACTGGATTATCTTAAAAAAAATGAATCTGATATAATAATTACTGTAGATATATCAGAAGGTAATAGTTTTTTAAATTATCAAAATCTAGGATTTAAAATTTATAATAAAGATGATTCTAATGTTATAGCTATAGGAGGAGACTATTTATTAGACAATAATGAATTAGGTATAGGAATAACATTAATGACTAATAATATTTGTAGCTCTTTTAAATTTAAAGAGAGAGAAAAAGTATATGTTGAGTATAATATAAAAGATGCTTTATTAAAAAAATTTTATAAAGGTAATAGAATTTATATTAGAGAATTGTTTCCCAATAAAAATTCAATTAAAGAAGCAATAAATCTAAAATGTAAATATGTATTAACTACAAAAGGAAAGTTAAAAAAAATAGGAAATATAAATTAATGAGTAATGTTATTGTAATTGGATCTCAATGGGGAGATGAGGGAAAAGGAAAAATTGTAGATTGGTTATCCTATAATGCTGATGCCGTAGTTAGATTTCAGGGCGGTCATAATGCTGGACATACTTTGGTAGTAAATGGAATTACTTATAAATTAAGCTTATTACCTTCAGGAGTAGTTAGAGGAAAAAAATCTTTTATCGGAAATGGTGTAGTTCTTGATCTGAGGGCACTATATAATGAAATCAAAAGTCTAGAGGAAAAAAATATTAAAATTACTGAAGAAGTTCTATCAATATCTCAGGGGGCTCCTTTAATTATGTCCTATCATCAAGAATTAGATAAAGCTAGAGAAAGTAAGCTTAGTGGAATAAAGATAGGAACTACCGGCAGAGGAATAGGACCAGCGTATGAAGATCATGTAGGGAGAAGATCCTTGAGAGTATGTGATTTATTTAATAAAAATAAATTAAAAGATAAGATAGGAAATGCTTTATCTCATCATAATCCTATAAGAAAAGGTCTTGGTATACCAGAGCTTGATGTTCTATCCATAGTTGCAGAAATTGATGAGTATTCTCAATTCATTAAACCTTTTGTTAAAAATATATGGGAAGAGCTTTTAGAATTACAAAATAAAAATAAAAATATACTCTTTGAAGGAGCACAAGGAACTTTGTTAGATATAAACCATGGAACTTATCCTTTTGTTACGTCATCTAATACAGTTTCAGCACAAGCTTCTATAGGTACTGGACTAGGATTGATAAAAAATAGTTTTAATTTAGGAATTACAAAATCTTATTTAACTAGAGTAGGTGAAGGACCTTTTCCTACAGAACAAAGCAATAATATAGGTGAGCAATTAGGAACTTTAGGAAATGAGTTTGGAACAGTAACAGGAAGAAAAAGAAGGTGTGGCTGGTTAGACTTAGTACTTTTAAAACAATCAGTTATAATATCTGGACTTAAAGGTTTAGCACTAACTAAATTGGATGTTTTAGATAGTTTCGATAAAATCAAGATTTGTACTTCTTACAAATATAATAATAAATCTTATAACTATTTACCTTTAGATTTAGATGAAATAAATCAACTTTCTACTGAGTACATTGAGTTAAATGGATGGAAAGAAAAGACAAGAAATAAAAGAGATTTTTCTGAATTACCATTAAACGCAAAAAAATATATATCCTTCATAGAAGAATTCATTGGTGTTCCTGTTACTCTGCTTTCTACCAGTCCTGAAAGAGAGGATACTATTTTATTCCATAACCCATTTGAAAATTAATATTTTATTTTTCTAAAAATTTAATTTGGTTTTTATCTTTCATTAAATGCTTGATATAATTTTGAACTTTCTCAAAAGCTTTCACTTCAATCTGCCTTACTCTTTCTCTACTGATTTTGAAATTTTTACTTAATTCATCCAATGTAGTTTGCGGTTCCTTAAGCCTACGTGCTTTAAATATGTATTTTTCTCTTTCGTTAAGAACTGTTAATGAATTCATAAGAATTGTTTTTCTGAATTTATACTCTTGATTTTCTTCTAATAATTCCTCTTGACTAGTTCCACTATCTACTAGCCAATCTTGCCACTCTAAATTACCATCCTGTTTTAAAGGTGCATTTAAAGAGTGATCGTGTCCTGCCATACGATTGTTCATATCAACTACCTCTTTCTCCTCCACATCTAACCTTTGAGATATTGTTTGTATCTCCTCAGGCCTTAAATTTCCGTCATTTATTAATTTAAGTTCATTTTTTATCTTTCGTAAATTAAAAAAGAGCTTCTTTTGTGCTGCAGTAGTACCTATTTTTACTAAGGACCATGAATGAAGAATATACTCTTGAATAGCGGCTTTTATCCACCACATTGCATATGTTGCTAATCTAAACCCTTTATCTGGATCAAATCTTTTAACAGCTTGCATTAATCCAATATTTCCTTCTGAAATAAGGTCAGGAATTGGTAAACCATATCCTCTGTATTGCATTGCAATTTTTGCTACTAACCTTAAATGTGAAGTTACTAGTTTGTGGGCAGAATTAATATCTTTTTTTTCTTTCCATGATTTTGCTAAAGTATACTCTTCTTCTAATTTTAGCATAGGAAACTTTTTTATTTCTATCAAATATTTTGATAAGCTACCTTGAGAAGAAATACTAGGCAATGTTATATTTGGCATAATTAAAGTTAACAAAAATTTAATTAATCCTCAAATAAAACTTCTTCTAATCTTAAAAAGTCTTCAGGTTTATCTGCATTAAACTTAAGAATATTATTATCTATAGGATGTAAAAAAGTAATTTTCAAAGCGTGCAATGCTTGTCTGCTATAGTTAGTAATAAAGTTTACTATGTTTTTATTGGTATTTTCTTTCATATTTCTGCCTCTAGCATAAACTTTATCACCTATCAAAGGGCACCCTTTAGAAAGCAAATGAACTCTAATTTGATGGGTTCTTCCTGTAAGAATTTTACATTCAATGAGTGAAAATTTATTCTGATAGGTATTAATTGTTTTATATAATGTTATTGCTTCTTTAGAGTTTTGAGAAAAACTTATTTTTTTTTTTCCTAAATAACTAGTTATAGGTATATTAATTTTTCCTGCAATTGGACTAGGAACTCCCCAAACTAATGCATGATAAACTTTTTCTACTTCTCTTAAAAAGAACTGTTTTTTTAATGAAATAAAAGCTTTATCTGTTTTTGCAAAAACTATTATTCCTGAGGTTTCACGGTCTAATCTATGTACTACACCCGGTCTATATATATTTTCTCCTTTGCTTAAAGTGATGTTATTTTCTTTTAATAAATCTACGAGGCTATATTCATTTACAGAAATATCTGAATGAGTAATAATTCCTGCATCTTTATTTAATACTATTAACTCTTCATCCTCAAAAACTATTTTTAATTTATTTATTTTTGTTAAATTCATTTTAAAACTAAAGTTATTTATACCTAAAGGTATTAGCTCATAAAACTTAATAAGAGTTTTTTTCTATATAAATTTATTATAGAATTATAATTAAAAGTAGAAAAGTCAAATGAATATAAAATTACTAAAATTTATTGTTATTTTAATGGGCATGCTCATTATTTTTGGAATTGTAATTTTAGGGTTAGCTTTTTATAAAAAATTTAAAAATATCTCAAATAAAAATGATAGTAATATTATAATAGAAGTTCCAAAAAATATGGACTTTCTTGATTATAAAGTTTCAGAAAAAAATATTTATATATCTTATAAATCTTCAAATAAAATATTACTTAAAATTTACAGTCTTCAAACAGGAAAAACCATCAAAGAAATTGAAATATTGAAATAATAAATTGTTATGCTACCTTCAAATCAATATGCTTAAATTCTCTAAATTTTTATTATTATTTTTATTTTCTGCTCTTTTAAATAATTACTCTTTTTCTCAAGAAACTATTAAAAAATGTAGAATAAATTCAAATAAACAAATTCTTGATTTTGTAAAAAAAGAATTAACCCCCTTTAAACAAGGAACTAATGATGAGGGGCCTAGGCTTTCTAATGCTGATTTAAAACAATTAGAAATTAAACACTATTCAGAACAATTAAAAGACTCCAGAGAAATGAGGATGGATATACTTAGTTTTTCAACACTAAATGAGAATGATTTAGAAATTTTTAAAAAGTTTACATCTAAAATAAAGTTAGTATTAAGTGATTGCTCTGAAGTAGTTTTCTTTGGGGATACCTTGTTAGGAGCCTATGAATTACCTTATGAGGATATGCTAAAAGCATTTACTTTAGCATCAAAAAATAATAATAATATTATTCTAAATTTTATAAAAAATCAGGTTACTCCAAAACCAATCAATTTATATGATGGCATAAATATTTTAATGAATGATTTTGCTACACAACAAAATGTTATTATGGAACTTCTATCAGAAGAGGTGAAAAATGTTTTCTTTGGTGATAATACAACTGTAGCAACTACAGATATTGCTGAGGCAAGATTATTAAGTTTTTCTTTACTTGGAGGTAAAATTTTAGATGCACAAAATAAACTATTATTTTTTATCTTACCTAAAACCTATAAAGCAGTAAAATCCTCTATAGGAACTTTAGTATTAGATATAGACGGTAATTTATATGAAATACCTAATCTTAACTACCTACTAAGTGTAAATATATTAAGTGGGCTTGGTGTAAATACTAGAACATTAACTATGTCTGAAGTAGTTAGCAATTCAAGTTCTTGTAAAGTTGATATAGCAGGAAACTGGATGCATAAAATTAATGGCATAGAAAAAAGAGGCTGTCCTTTTAACTCGGTAGCAAAAAAAATGCTTTTAGAAGCGAACCATAAAAACTCTAGAGATTATGATACATACAGAGCAGTATTTGAAGAGATAGAAAATATTAATTTTAGTCCAAAAAAAGAAATTGACTCAGATAACTCTGAAATAGGAGGTCCAGCCTTAGGAACTTCTCCGAATTAAATTTTAGACCTAGTTTTAACGTAATCAACAATTGCCTCAGAAAGAGCTTTTAAAACTCTGGCTCTAGATTTTTTATTACTCAGATATTTAGCATCTTTAGGATTAGATAAGAAGCCTAATTCTACCAAAACAGATGGAATATCAGGTGACTTTAATACTGCAAAGCCTGCCTGCCTATGTGGCCTTCTTAATGACCTATATCCATTTTTTCTAACTTTATTAACATATATTTCTGCAAATGATGCAGATGCATTTTTAGTATCTCTTCTTTGTAAATCCAATAATATCGAAAATACTTCATTATCTACTTCTTTATCAATTCCTGCAATTAAGTCTACTTTATTTTCTCTTTCTGCCAACATTGCTGTTACTTTATCAGAAGCCTTATCTGAAAGTGTATAAATAGACGTTCCTCTTGTTGATTTTTTTTTAACACTATCCACATGTATTGATATGAATAAATCACTACTATTATTTTTTGCTATATTTCTTCTTTTTCTTAAGGATACAAACTCATCTTTGTTTCTTGTTAAAAATACTTTGTAACCTTTTTTTTCTAACAAGCCTTTAAGTTCTTTAGCTGCTAAAAGCGTTATATCTTTTTCTCTATAACTGTATCTTACTGCTCCTGGATCTAATCCTCCATGACCTGGATCAAGTGTAATAATAAAAGTTTTTTTAATTTTTATATTATTATTTTTGCTGCTTTGCTTTATTAACTTATTTGAAAGCTTAATATCTAAAACTAATCTGAATAAATTATTTTCATCTTTTTTTAAGTAGAAGTTTTTATCTATAAATACTCTTCCTTTAAGGTCAAATACTAACCTTATAACCCCTTTTCCATTATTATTAATTCTAATTTTTTCAATTAATTTACTTTTTAAATCAAAACTCTTTCTACTTTCAGTTGCTTCTAAATCAATTACTAACCTTGGTTTATTATCTAAAATAAATACCGAATAGGCAGTTTTATGAGTGAGATCTAGAACTATTCTAGTTGTAAGTTTATCAGGTTTATCAGAGGTTCTAATATTTTGAATAATATTCTGCTTAGAATAAGAGTTGTTAAGTATTATAAAAGCTAATAAAGATAGTAAATATTTACATATATATTTCATTAGAATAAATATTAATATATATTATGTTTTGTAAATAGCATTTATTTAGTATACTTATCTTACAAAAACAAAAAGGAATTTCTAAATTTTTAATTTAGAATTTATATAAGTTTATGAATTTATTACATTGGAGTTTTATAGAAAATGAAAAAAAGCATTTTAGTAGATGCTGCTCATTCAGAGGAAACAAGGGTTTTAGTCTTATCAGAAAATATTATAGAGGAATTAGATTTTGAAAGTACTACAAAAGTACAACATAAAGGAAATATTTATCTTGCTAAGGTATCAAGAGTAGAACCCTCACTTAGAGCAGCATTCGTTGATTATGGAAATGAAAGGCATGGTTTTTTACCTTTTAGTGAAATACATCCTGATTATTTTCAAATACCAGTTTCAGACAAAGAAAAGCTAATTGAAAGTACCTTAAAAAAAAATACTATAAATAAAGAAATAGAAAGTGATTTAAGTACAAAAAAAAAATCAAAAAATGAAAANNATGAAAATGATGAAGAAGAAGTTTCATTTAACGAACAGTTAAACCTTAAACAGGCAAGTATAAGAAGGAGCAAGCTTTACTCTAAATATAAAATACAGGAGGTTATTAAAAGAAGACAAATATTATTAATTCAAGTTACTAAGGAAGAAAGAGGAAATAAAGGAGCAGCGCTTACTACTTTTTTATCACTTGCAGGAAGATATTGCGTTTTAATGCCAAACTCTGCAAATTCTGGAGGAATTAGTAAAAAAATACCNTTCAAAACTAGAAAAAAAATGAGNGATATTATAAATGCTATTAATATTCCTGAAGAAATGTCAATGATACTTAGAACTGCCGGTTCACTTAAGACAAAAACGGAAATTAAAAGAGACTATGATAATTTAATAAAGTTATGGAATGATATTAAAAATAAAACCATGAAATCTATTGCTCCTATTTTGGTGCATCAAGAAAACCATATAATTAAAAGAGTCATAAGAGACTATTTTTCAAATGAACTTTCTGAAATAATTATAGACGGAGATGAAGCTTTTAAACTAGGGAAATCTTTTATGAAAACACTAATTCCTAGTAAAGTTAAACTTATTAAAAAATTTAAAGAAAGCTTACCTATCTTTAATTTTTATGATGTAGAAAAACAAATAAATCATATATTTCTTCCTGAGGTGCAACTTAAATCAGGTGGTTCTATAGTTATATCACCAACCGAGGCACTAGTTTCAATAGATGTAAACTCCGGCAAGTCAACAACCGAACGAGACATAGAACCTACGGCAGTTAAAACAAATTTAGAAGCAGCTAAAGAAATAGCAAGGCAACTTAAACTNAGAGACCTTGGCGGATTAATAGTTATAGACTTTATTGATATGAATATAAGAAAAAATAACTATCTAGTAGAAAATGTACTAAAAAATGCTGTTAAATCTGACAGAGCTAAAATTCAAATAGGACGAATTTCACCTTTTGGGCTTTTGGAAATGTCAAGACAAAGAATGAAGCCAAGTCTATTAGAATTAAACTTTAAGATTTGTAATATTTGTGAAGGTACTGGTTTAGTTAGGTCTATAGAGTCACAAAGTTTAAAATTAATAAGAAATTTAGATTTAATACTGAAAAGTTCTCAAAGAAAAGAAATTAACTTAGTATTAACTCCTGAGTTATCTGAGTATCTNCTAAATAATAAATATAACTTTNTAGCTGATAATAAATCCTNAAACAAGCATTTATTAAAAATTAAAGTAGAAAAGGATTTAAACGAAAATAAATTTTCAATTCAGGTTAATACTCTAGAAGAAGATCCCGAAGAAAAAAAANCCGAGACTAATTTGTTTCATGAAAAAAAAGGCAAGCCCAATATTAGAAGGCCAATAAAAAAAAGAAACACTAAAAACAAAGATAGTGTAGATAAAGAAAAGACCTTAAAAAGAAAGCCTAAAGAGGATAAAGAAAATATAAAACAAACTGAAAAAAATAACTCTTTATCAAAAGATAAAAAACAGGATAATAAAAAAATTAATTCTGTAAAAGGAAGGGTAAAAAAAAAGCCAGTTCAAAAATCTAAAAAAGAAAAAGTTTTAGAAACAAAACAAAAAACTAGTGAAATTAATAAATTACAAGAAGTTAAGAAAGGGTGGTGGAAAAAATAACTATAGCCACTTTTCAATTTTATTTAAGGCTATTTTTAAGTCTTTCTCACTTCCAGCAAAAGATATTCTAATATATGAGCTTCCTTTTTCATTATCAAAGTCAATGCCTGGAGCAACAGTAACATTTATATCTTCAACCATTTTTTTACAAAACTCATAGGAATTTTTTGTAAAATCAGATACATCTATATAAAAATAAAAGGCTCCTTTTGGAACAAAAAATTTTTTNAGCCCAATTTCTCTTAATCTTTTTCTTAAAAAATTTCTTTTTCTAATATAACTTTTTACAACATCATCAAAATAATAATAGTATTTAAATGTTTCTAATGCAGTATATTGTGATATTGATGATGGACTTAAGTATAAGTTCATTGCTAGTTTGCTAATTTCTTTTATATGTTTTTTATCACTAATTATCCATCCAAGCCTCCACCCTGTCATTAAAAAGTATTTTGAAAAACTGTTTATCACTATTCCTTTAGACTTAAAAGATAATAAACTTACTTCTTTAGACACTGGGCCATAATTAATTCCTTGATATATTTCATCAGATATAATANNAATATTTTTTTTTAAACAAATATTATTTATATCTTTTAATAATTNTTTGTTTATAAATGCTCCAGTAGGGTTTGANGGNCTAGATATTATNATNCCNTTAATATGNNTNGGNAGNTTTTTTATTTGATCAATATCTANATTNAANTTATTTTTCATACTTGTATGTAAAATGTGAACATTAATATCTAATGCCTTTAAAATATTGGAATAACAAGGGTANCCAGGAGAAACTACTGCTAAAGTATCTCCTTTTTTAAATAGGGATAGTAATGACAATAAAATAGAAGCAGAGGCCCCAGATGTAACTGCTACTTGGTCCACGCTTATTCTTATTTTATACCTTTCAAGATAATGTTTTACTATTGCTTTTCTTAATTCTAAGATACCAACAGATTCTGTGTATCCAATTTTAGTCTTAAATAATTTTTTTCCTACAGTATCCAATAATTTAATAGGTAGTGATGCTGATGGCTCTCCTAAAGACAAATGTATTGTATTCTTTCCTGATGGATCAATTTTTTTTCCTTTTTCAAATATTTCTATAGCATAAAAAGGTTTTATTTTGTCTGTATTATAAGAAATTGTGATATCCTCCATGTAAGATTATGATATATTTTTTAAAAAAATTTAAGCTTTTATTAATTTTATTTAAAATAATTTTTGTATATGCAGCAAACACTCAACTTTTTGCAAATT
Organism: Alphaproteobacteria bacterium TMED93; assembly: GCA_002171495.2. Classification (GTDB taxonomy): domain Bacteria; phylum Pseudomonadota; class Alphaproteobacteria; order TMED109; family TMED109; genus JAYYAX01. Next base: position 5,360 of record NHEU02000042.1, on the reverse strand, counting down.
ATATTAGAGATACTGAATTAGAAGTAGCGCTTAGCAATTGGTCAAGGCCTATCTTTAAAGCAGCAAAAATAAATCCTAAAGAAATTAAAATTCATGTTATTTCTGATAATAGTATAAATGCCTTTGTAATTGATGGAAATAACATGTTTCTTCATACAGGATTAATCACANAAGCTGGAAGTGCTAGTGGAATAATAGGTGTTATTGCCCACGAAGCTGGTCATATATCAGCAGGTCATATTTTAAAACTTAAAGAAAAAATTAGAGATCTCTCTGATAATCAATTCATTACAAGTTTACTTGGNATAGGNGTTTTATTAATAGGACGAAAAAATCAATCAATTGCCAGCGATGACTCAGCAGAAATAGCAAAAGGCATACTAGCAATAGGTCCAGATATAACAAGAAGAAANTTTTTTGCATTCAGNAGAGCTAATGAATATGCAGCTGANTCCTTAGGAATAGAATATTTAAAAAAAGCAAATAGAGACCCTGGTGCTTTAGGTATTATTTTAGAANAACTTTCAGGTAAAGAATTACTTATATCTGAAAGACAAGATCCTTTTTTAAGAACTCACCCTCTTTCAAAAGAGCGTATTAAGTTTATTAAAAAACATAAATTATCTGAAAAAGTTATAGAACCTGAGAGTGATAAAATAATTTATAAAAGATTAAAGGCAAAAATAGATGCCTTTATAGAACCTCCTGGAAAAACTTTGCTAATCAGTAAAAGTAATAGTATGTATGATAAGTATGCCAGAGCAATTGCCTACTTTAGGATTCCTATGTATGAGGAGGCAATTTTAGCAATTAATTCTTTATTAAATGATTACCCCAATGATCCATATTTTCTTGAATTAAAAGGGCAAATTTATGCTGAAAATGGTAAAATTGAAAATGCTATTTTGGCATATAAAAAGTCCTTAGAACAAACTGTAGAACCTGCTCCTTTAATTATGTTAGCCTTAGCTAATATGTTGCTAGAGAAAAAAAACAGTAAAAATTCATATATAGAAGCCAAGTCATTATTAGAAAAAACAGTATTTTTGGAACCTAGCAATATATTGGCCTGGCATTTAAAAGGTATAACCCATAGTAAATTAAATGAGATTAACCTAGCAGACCTATCAGCAGCTGAAGAGTATTTATTAAGAAATGAATTTAAAAGAAGTAAATATTTTGCTAATAAGGTTTTAGAAAATAGCACTTCAGGAAGTCCTCAAAGTATAAGAGCGCTAGATATTCTAAATATTGTAAATTAATATAAACTATTATATTACTAAGAGTATGAATTTAATTTTTAAAATTTTCTTATTTTGTTTAATAGCTTATAACTGCTTTTCAAAAGAGGATTCCTTATCGAACTCAAAAATAGAATTGATGATCGAAGAATATTTGCTTAAAAACCCTGAAGTAATTATTAAATCACTGGAAAACTATAGAAATAAGCAACAAGCTAAAATGGAGGAAAATTCAAAGATATCACTAAATAATTATTATGAAGAAAGAGTTTACGAGACTCTTCCTTATACAGGAAATACCTCTGGAAAAGTTGTTATTACTGAATTTATTGACTATAATTGTGGATATTGCAAGAAGACTTTAAATATAATAATTGAACTATTATCTAAAAATAATGATTTAAAGGTTGTTTTTGTTGATTTTCCTATATTATCAGAAACATCCTATGTTGCAGCTCAAGGAGCTTTGGCCGCTTTTGAACAAAATGCCTATTTTAAGTTTCATTCTGAATTATTGAAAGGAAATAGAGATTTTTCTGAAGCATATATTTTAGAAATAGCAGAGAATCTAAAACTAGATACTACTAAATTTATAAAAGATATGAAATCTAATTTTGTTAGTGAAAAATTAAAAGCCAATATTAAATTTGCNAGAGAATTAAATATTAGGGGAACTCCGAGCTTCATTATTGATAAAAANATATACCCAGGCGCATATGAATTAGTCAAATTAGAGGAAATAATTAAAAATAATAAGTAAAAATGAATTTAAAATTTGTTAATAATTTAGGAACAATTGTATATACTATTTTTTTTGGTAAAGAAGTTGGGAAAGATGAAATAGGTAATCGTTATTTTATAGCAAAAAACAATTCCTTAAAAAAATGGGTGTTATATAAAAATGATAAAGATCCAACTATTATACCTGTAAACTGGCAACTATGGCTTACTGATAATAATAAAGATTTTCCTATATCAAAAGAAACCAGTAAAAAATATTCGTGGGAAAAAAATAGAGTTATTAACTATACCGGAACTCTTCAAGCTTACCACCCGGCAAAGGTATTTAATAAACAAGAAACTACAAATAAACAAAAAAAATATAAAAACTGGACTCCTAACTAGAATGTCATCGAATAAATCATTTATTCCAGAATACTGGAAAGGAAAAAATAAAGAAAAAATTTCCTGCAAAGAAAAAATAAATATTTTGAATAGTAATATTTATGAATTACATGAAATGATTGCTGATGTTTATGATGAAGCTATCTTAATAGGAATTGATGAAGAACAATTAAAGGATGTACTTAAAAAAATAATAAAAAGTTTAAAAAATAATTTAAAAAATGTTTAAAATAATTTTATTTTTATATTTATTTCTTTTTTTTTCAGAAAATCTTTTTGCTAAACAATTTGCTACTCTTAGAGCAATAGATAGAACAACAGGCAGATCATTTATTTTGAATGCTCCTATAAACGAAAATGTATACTTTTCTAAACTATCTATATTGGTAAAATATTGTTATCAAAACCCTATTAATATGGAAATAGAAAATTATGCTTATATTAATATTAAAGACTCACATAGTGATAAAATAATTTTTTCAGGTTGGATGTTTTCTTCAACTCCTAGTCTTAATAGTTTGGAACATCCAATTAATGATATTTGGCTATTAAAATGTGATAGTAATAATAATTAAATTATTCCATTATTTAAAGGAAATAACTCTTTAGGCAAAAAACCTCCAGAGTGCATTTTAAAAAAATTTCTATTTTTACTAACACCTTCTTTTAGCATTCTTTTAAAGTTATTATTTGGAACTTCTATGGCTCCAAACTGCGCCAAGTGCTCATTAATAAATTGGGTATCTATAAAATCAAAGTTTGCTACTTTTAGTCTTTCCATTAGGTGAAATAATGCAAATTTTGATGAGTTAGTTACAAAACTAAACATACTTTCACCAAAAAAAACTCCTCCTATAATTACACCATATAATCCTCCAACTAGTTTTTTATCCAAGTAACATTCAATACTATGTGCATAGCCTTTATAAAATAAATCAAGATAAATAAACTTTATTGTCTGATTTATCCAAGTATCTTTTCTAGATGATGTTAACTTTGAACAGTTTTCTATTACTTTTTCAAATTGCAAATCTACAGAAATCTCAAATGGCGTAGATTTAGCAATTTTTTTTAATTTTTTTGGAACTTTTATTTTATCAAAAAAAAATACTCCCCTTTTTTTTGGTTCTACCCAATAAATTTCTTTACTATCTGCAGTCTCTGCCATAGGAAATAAACCCACCTTATAAGCATCTAGTACAGCTTTTAATGGTATCTTATAGTACGAATAGTTATTATTATTTTCTAGCAAGGAATTTTTCTAACCACTTAATATCATAGTTACTAGACTTGAAATCTTTAGTTGAAATTACTGCCTTATGTAAATCTAATGTTGTATCTATTCCTTCTATAATAAATTCATTCAAAGCTCTTAGCATTCGAGAAATTGCCAGGTCTCTATTATCTGCATGAACTATTAATTTTCCTATTAAACTATCATAATATGGTAAAACTTTATATTTTTCATATGCCGCAGAGTCAACTCTAACGCCAGGCCCTCCTGGGGTATGGTATGCTGATATAATGCCTGGTGAAGGCAAAAAAGTTTTTGAATTCTCTGCATTTATGCGACACTCAATTGAATGCCCTGAAAAACTAATATCCTCTTGTTTTACTTTTAACTTCAGACCACTAGCAACCTTGATTTGCTCAGCTACGATATCAAACCCTGTAATCATTTCAGTTACAGGATGTTCTACTTGAACTCTGGTATTCATTTCTATAAAATAAAATTTTCCGTTTTCATATAACATTTCAACAGTACCTGCACCTATATATTTAATTTTTTTCATAGCGCTAATTATAGAATTTAATACTTTTTTCTTTTCAGAAATATTTATATTATGCGCTGGTGCTTCTTCAATAATCTTTTGATGTCTTCTTTGCATAGAGCAGTCTCTTTCACCTAAATGAATAACATTTCCGTGTTTATCTGCAAATATCTGAAATTCTATATGCTTAGGCTTCTCTAGGAATTTTTCTATATATACTTCATCATTTCCAAAGTTTGCTTCTGCTTCAGATTTTGCTAAATCATACTGGTCTATTAAATTTTCTTCTGTATATACAACTTTCATTCCTTTTCCTCCCCCACCAGAAGCTGCCTTAATTATTATAGGGTAACCTATTTTATGAGCAGTTTTTTTTAAATTATTTAAATTGACAATACTACCTTCTGAACCTGGAACCAAAGGGATACCCGTTTTGGATATAGTTTCTCTTGCTTTAATTTTGTCCCCCATAATCTTAATATGTTGGGATTTAGGGCCTATGAAAGCAATATCATGTTCTTCTAAAATATCAGCAAACCTTGCATTTTCTGATAAAAATCCATAACCAGGATGTATCGCATCAGCACCAGTCAGTTCTGCTGCAGTAATAATTGCAGGAATATTTAAATAACTTTCATTAGCAGAATTATTTCCTACACAAATACTCTCATTTGCCATTTTAACATGCATCGAGTCTTCGTCTGCCTTAGAGTGAATTGCAACAGTATCAACACCTAACTCTTGGCAAGATCTTATAACCCTAACAGCAATTTCTCCTCTGTTTGCAATTAGTACTTTTTTAAACATTTTCTATTCAACTATAATAAGATCTTGATCAAACTCTACTGGCATAGCATTTTCAACTAAAATTTTTTTCACAGTTCCCGTTTTATCACTTTTTACCTGATTCATAGTCTTCATGGCTTCAATAATAAAAATTATATCACCCGCTTTTACCTTAGATCCTACTTTTATAAAAGGTTTTGAATTTGGAGAAGGAGAATGATAAAGAGTTCCTAACATTGGAGCCTTAACAGTGTTTTCTAGCTTGCTAGTTAGGGTGGTGTTTTTGATATTACCTATTTGTTCTTTCTTATCATGCTGGTTTTCTTGTACAGTATTAATAATTGTACTCTGATTATTGTTTTTTGATAGTTTAATACTTCGACTTCCTCTTTTAATTTCTATTTCAGACAAGCTATTTTTTTTCATTACTTCACAA
>NHEU02000051.1 GCA_002171495.2 Alphaproteobacteria bacterium TMED93 | reverse complement strand
TATTTATATCTATACTTTTTAATCTAGAATTAAGTAGAATTAATATAATAATTCACCCTAAATCTATTGTTCATGGTATTGTAAATTATGTAGACGGTAATTCAGTTATGCTAGCAAGTCAACCTGACATGAAAATTCCTATAAATTATGCGCTAAATTGGCCAAAGAGATCTCAATTTAATATTAAAAATATATCCTTTAAAAAAGTTAAAGATTTAAGTTTTTTCGATACTAATCTAAAAACATTCCCTTCCTTAAGATTATTTAAATATCTTAATAATAGTAAATTAGAATATAGCAGGCTTATTGCATTAAATGCCTCTAATGAAGTTGCTGTAGAAAGTTTTATAAGAAAAAGAATTAAGTTTTTAGATATAGTAAAAGTAATAGAAAAGACTCTTATTAGTTTTAAAAACAGTAATCCTAAAAGTATTTCAGATGTATTTGAAATTCATGAAGAAGCTTGTAAAATCTCCTATAATTATATTAATAATTTGAGAAGTTAAGATGGAAATATTTACTAATTTATTTTTTTATATTGAATATGTCTTTTGGTTTGTGTTTGTATTTTCTATTATTGTATTTATTCATGAGTTTGGACATTATTATGTTGCAAGGCTTAATAATGTTAAAGTTGATATATTTTCTATAGGTTTTGGTCCATCTCTATTCAATTATATAGATAAAAATAATACTAAATGGCAAATTAGTGTATTTCCTTTAGGAGGATATGTTAAGTTTGCTGGTGAAATGTATCCTGAAAAGGCTAAAGCCAAAAAAGAAAAATACTATAAAGATCTATTTATGAATAAAAGTTCCTTACAAAAGGCTAGTGTAGTACTGGCAGGGCCAATTGCAAATTTTGTATTAGGAATTTTCTTATTTATAATAATTTTTATATTTTTTGGAAAAAATCATACTTCTCCAATTATAGGGCATATTGAAATAGATAGTCCGGCTGATAAGGCAGGATTGCTAAAGAATGATAAAATTCTACTTATGAATGGAAATAAAATTAAATCTTTTGAAGATGTATATAGTTCTTTAGATGATAGTATATTTGAAGTAATAGAATTTAAAATAAAAAGAGAAAACAAAGAAATTGATATAAATGTATATCCAGAAAAAAAACTAATTAAAACCTTTATAGGAAGTAGTAGAGAAATAAACTTTATGGGGTTTGAACCATTATTTAAACCATTAGTAAGTAAAGTAATAAAAGGATCGCCTGCTTTTAATGCAGGTATGCAGAATAACGATATAATAGTACAGATAAATAGTAAAAAAACAGACAGTATTCGAGAAGTTATTTCTATTATTAAGGTAAATGCTGATAAAAAATTAGATTTTTTAATAAAAAGAAATGAAGTTTTTATTAATTTACAAATTAAACCTAATTTAGTTTTGAATGAAAATGGAGAAAAAAAAGGTGTCATAGGAATTCAGTTTGCTAGTGAAAGAAAAAAAGTTGATTTGTTTTCAGCAGTTTTAGAGTCTATACAAAACTTTCTAATAATAATTAAAAAAACTTTAATTGCTTTTGTAGAAATAATATTTGGTAAAAGAGACCATTGTGAAGTAGGGGGGCCGATATTAATAGCGAAAGTATCTAATGATATGGCAAATCAAGATTTAGTATCTTTTATATCTCTTATTGCTTTAATTTCTATTAATTTAGGTCTTATTAATTTGTTCCCTTTACCCTTGCTGGGCGGAGGGCATTTCTTTACATATTTATATGAATTTGCACAAAACAAGCAGGTTACAAAAGCTTTTTATAAATACTTTCAAAGCATAGGGGCATTTATAATTATTTCCCTGATGTTTTTTTCTATATTTAATGATATTTATTGTAGAATACTAAACTAATAATGTTTTATAAATTGAGAACTTTATTAATTATATTTTTATTAATTACTTTAAGCAAATTCAGTTTCTCGCAAGTAATTAATAAAATTGATATTGAAGGTAATATCAGACTAGATGATAGGACCATATTTTCTTATTTAAATATAACAAAAAACTCTAAAATTTTAAAAAATGATCTTAATACAATGTTTAAAGATTTATTTTCAACAGAGTTGTTTTCAGAAATAAAGTTTATGCTAAATGAAGATAAACTTAAAATTATAGTAGAGGAAAACCCAATTATTAATAGAATTGCTTTGGAAGGTAATAAAAGGCTTTCTGACGATGATATTTTTCCAGAAATAGCTATTAAGGTAAGAGATGTATTTACTAAAAATAAAATTCAAAATAATTTACAAAGAATTCTTGCTCTTTATAGAGCAAGTGGCAGATATGCCGCCATAGTTGAACCTAAAGTTATCTATTTAGAGCAAAATAGAGTAGATATAGTTTTTGAGATTTCTGAAGGCCCTGTATCTAAAGTCGATAGCATTAGGTTTTTAGGAAATAGATATTTTTCTGACGCAAGGTTAAAGAGAGAAATTAATACCAGTGAGACTAGATGGTGGAAAGTATTATCAGCAGGAGGAAAGTACGATCCAGACCTTCTTAATTTTGATAAAGAGAACTTAAAAAGGTTTTATGCAGATCAAGGTTTTGTTGATGCTGATATTGCTATGGCAATAGGAGAAATAAGTGAACAAAAAGATAAGTTTTATATTACTTTTGTAGTAAATGAAGGAGAAAGATATAAATTTGGTAATATCAATGTAGATGTAGAAATTAAAAAATATAAAAAAACAGATATACTAAAATCTATAAGCATACAGAAAGGAAAGTGGTATAGTGCCACTAAAGTTGATGATAACATAACTAAATTAACTGAAAGAATAATTGATTCTGGTGCTCCATTTATTAATATTTATCCGGAATTAAATAGAAAAGAAGATAACTCTATAGATGTAAATTTTTTAATAAAACCAGGTAATAAGAAGTATATTAACAGAATTATTATATCTGGAAACACAAGAACTTTAGATAAAGTCATAAGAAGAACAATAAGACTTTCAGAAGGGGATCCTTATAATAGAAATTTGGTTAAACGGTCTGAAACTCTTGTTAGAAACCTAGGTAACTTTTCTGTTGCTACCATTGATGTAGTAGATAATTTTGAACAACAAGATACAGTTGATTTAAATGTTAATGTTAAAGAACAAAGCACTGGTAGTTTAATGTTAGGAGGAGGTTTTTCTTCATCTGTAGGAGCCACTGCTAATATAGGAATAAGTGAAAATAACCTGTTAGGAAAAAGCCAAAAGATTAGATTAAGTCTTCTAGCAAGTGAAAGAGAAAATAGAGCTGACTTTTCATTCACAGAACCTTTTTTCTTAGACAGAAACTCTTCTATTACAAATAATATATTTACAACCATACAGGAATACCCAGAAAGTAATTATAATAATGAGAGAGAGGGTGGTTCACTTTCAGTTTCTTATAACATTGGAGAGTATGGTTCTCAAAGTTTAGGCTATAGGTTGGAAAAGAGAAATATAGTTGTTTATGATGGAGCTGCTTCCTCAATTAAGTCTATTGAAGGAGAAAGTGTTTTATCAGTAGCAAATATAGGTAACTCAATAGATAAAACAGATAATAGATTTGACCCTAAAGAAGGTTGGACAGTATCTAATAATCTATCACTGGCAGGCATAGGGGGTGATAAACAATACTTTAGAGGAACTCAAAGCTTTGCAACATATAATGAAATTTTTAATGAAAATATAGTTGCAGCAGTTGGAGCTAAAATAGGATACATTGCTGGGTTTAGTCAAAACATTGATATATCAGATAGATTTTATTTAGGAGGAAATTCTTTTGTTGGCTTTCAAAATGCAGGATTAGGTCCAAGAGATAAAACGACATCAGACTCACTTGGTGGTAACTTTTATTACACAATTACACCTCAGTTAAAGTTTGGATTAGGACTTCCTAAGGAATTAGGCATTAAAGGAAGACTTTTTTCTACAGCTGGTACNTTAACAACCATTGACACGGATAATAGTAATTACTATGATGAANGNAGTTTAAGANTAACATCTGGAGCAGGCGTGNTATGGCAATCTCCNTTTGGTCCAATTAGATTAGATTATACTTTTGCAATTTTGAAGGAAACATATGACANAACTGANACCTTTAGCTTTAATGTTGGTTCNCTTTTTTAACTTAAANTTTTTTTTAAGNTTAATATTAATAAATACTTTTATTATAAATCAAAANATAGTAATTGCTGATGAAAAATCAAAAAAATCAATAAAAAAAGATCAGTTAAAAAAAGATTTTGGGGCAGCAGTTATTGATATGCAAAAAGTACTATCTAAATCCACTGCATGGACTTCTCTTCAAAAGCAAGTTAAAGAAATAGAGAATAATTTTAAAGAACAAATTAAAGGAGAAGAAGAAAACCTCAAGAAAGAACAGGAAAACCTAAGAGCACAAAAATCAGTTTTGGCAAAAGAACAATTTACGGAAAAAGAAGATGAATTTAAGGCTAAAGTTAATAAAGTTCAATCTAAAGTTCAGAATGCTAGAAGGGAACTTGAGTCAACTATGGCTAGAGGCATGCAAATAATACAAGCAGAAGCAGTAAAGCATTTAAAAGAAATTGCTGCAAAAGAAGGTTATTATGCAGTATTTGATGCAAGTACTACCATAATAGCTGCAGATATAATTAATATTTCAGATATAGTAGCAGAGAAAATTAATAAAAGCTTACCGAAAATAAATATTGAAAGAAAAAAAGATAACAAAGGTGAAAATTAATATTCTACCAATACCTAAAGGTCCTTTTACATTGGATGAAATATCTCAAGAAACTGGTTGTATTACATATAATAAGATAGAAAATATATCAATTCATAATATTACTTCTATTGAAATAGCAAAAAAAGGCGAATTATCTTTTCTTGAAAATATGAAATATTTGGATTTTTTAAAAGATTGTAAAGCTTCAGCAATTATAGTACCAAATAAAATTATCAATAAGTTAAAGACTAATTCAATTTTATTGGGATCGGATAACGCTTATGCTAGTTATGCAAAAGCAATGTTGAAGTTTTATCCAGAAGATATTATTTTAAAAAATAATCTAAAAAAAAAAATTATTAAAATTATTGAAGNTAATACATTTGTTGATAATAAGGTTTCAATAGAAAATAATGTTCATATCAAAGAAGGCACAACTATTAAAAACTTTAGTAGTATCGGTCCAAATGTTATAATTGGAAAACATTGTTATATATCAAATAATGTTAGTATTTCAAATGCAGTTATTGGTGATAATAGTATTATAAATGCAGGAACTATAGTAGGGGGTGATGGATTTGGTTATGCGCCTATTAAAGAAAAATTTATTAAGATACCACAAATAGGTATTGTAAAAATAGGCAACCATGTTGAAATTGGTTCGAATTGTACAATAGATAAAGGGTCTTTAAAATACACTGAAATAAAAAATGGTGTTAAAATTGATAATTTAGTGCATATAGCACATAACGTATCAATTGGAGAAAATACTGTTATTGCTGGACAAACTGGAATAGCAGGTAGTACTATCATTGGAAAAAATGTTATGATAGGTGGACAAGTTGGTATAGCAGGTCATTTAAAGATCGGTGATAATGTAAAAATAGGGGCTCAAGCAGGGGTTACAAAAAATATTGAAAATAATATTTCTATAAGTGGTACCCCTGCTGTAAAATTAAATAATTATTTGAAACAGGCAATAATATTAAATAAAATGGTTAAAAATAAATGAGTAAAATTTTAAATATAGAAAAAATCTTAGATATGATGCCACACAGGTATCCTTTTTTATTAATTGANAGAATTTTAAAAGTAGAAAAAGATGAATTTGCTATCGGATTAAAAAATGTAACGATTAATGAACCTTTTTTTCTTGGACATTTTCCTAAACAAAAAGTTATGCCTGGAGTTTTGATAGTAGAATGTATGGCACAAACATCTGGTGCTTTGGTAGTTAATTCTTTTGGAGATCAGGCTAAAGGAAAATTAGTTTACTTTATGAGCATCGAAAAGGCTAGGTTTAGAAAACTTGTTACACCTGGAGATCAATTAATCATTGAAGTAAATAAAAAGCAAGCTAGGAAGTCTGTTTGGAAGTTTGAATGTATTGCTAAGGTAGATAATGAAATAGTTNCAGATGCTACTATAACCGCAATGATAGTAGACTAATATGAATAGTATACATTCTACTGCTATAGTATCTTCTAATGCTCAAATAGGAAAAAATGTAATTATTGGGCCTTACTGCATAGTTAATAGTGGTGTAATTATAGGCAATGATTGTAAATTAATAGCAAATGTTTATATGGATGGTAATACAACAATAGGNGATAACTGCATTTTTTATCCATTTTCTTCAATAGGCACTAACCCACAAGACTTAAAATACAAGGGAGAAAAGTCTAGTTTAAAAATTGGAAATAATAATACTTTTAGAGAACATGTTACAATAAATCCTGGAACAAAGGGTGGAGGGTTAATTACAAAAATAGGAAATAACTGTTTATTTATGATTAGTTGTCATGTAGCACATGATTGTATTATAGGAGATAATGTTATATTAGTTAATAATGCTTCATTAGCTGGTCATGTCATAATTGATAATTTTGCTATTATAGGTGCATTATCAGGCGTTCATCAATTTTGTAGAATAGGAAAACATTCTATGATAGGTGCTATGTCTGGAATAGATAGTGATGTAATACCTTATGGTACAGTAGTTGGAAACAGAGCATTCTTATCAGGATTAAATATTATAGGACTAAAAAGAAGAGGCTTTAACAAGAGTGTTATACAAGATTTAAAAAAAGCTTATGGAGTGTTATTTGTAAGCAATGAAGGAACTATATCTGAAAGAATAAAAGAGGTAACAGAAGATTTTAATAATAATGAGCCAGTAATGGAAATAGTAGAATTCTTAACACAGGAAAAATCAAGGTCTATTTGTAAACCTAAAAATGTATCTTAAAAAAAAAACCATAGGACTTATATTAGGTGGTGGTAAACTTACTAATGCTTTAATAAATAACTGTAAAAAAAAAAAAATTAAAATTTGTATTATAGCCATAGAAGACAACTACAATCTATATAAGATTAAACCAGACATCAAAATAAGACTAGATAGATTAGGAAGTATATTTAGTTATTTAAAAAAAAAAAATATTTGCCAAGTAATATTGTTAGGAAGTGTTAAAAAAAAAAATATTTGGTCAATGAGGCCCAATTTTATTACTTTTTTTTATTTACTGAAAATGTTCTTTTTATATAAGAATAGAGATGGGAAATTACTAGATAAAGTTATTAAGATTTTTGAAAATAAAAATATTAATATCATTGATCCAAGATCACTATTGAAAAATAATATTTGTAATAATAAATATAATAATTTAATTAAGTTTAAAAAATATCTTAATATTAAAACAATTAAAGATTACTATAATCTTGCTAAGAAATTTGGAGAATCCGATAAAGGTCAAGCAGTAATTATAAGTGATGGCAAAATAGTTTCTAGGGAAGATCATAATGGTACTGACTTTTTAATTAGAAACTTTAAGTTAAGTAAAAAGTACGGGTTTTCTTGTTTGGTAAAGATTGTTAAACCAAAACAGGATATCAGGGTAGATTTACCTACGATAGGACCAAAAACTATAAAAAATTTAATTAATGCAGGAATTAATGGGATAATAGTTGAAAATAAAAAAACCTTTATTGAAAGTCCTAGTCTTACATTTGATTTAATAAATAAAAATAATATTTTTTTTTATGCACTCTAATTTAAAATATAAAATATATATAATAGTAGGAGAAGAGTCAGGTGAGAATATTGGTTATGAGCTTCTTTCATCTCTTAAAAAAAAAATAAAATTTAAATTATACGGACTTGGAGGTAAAAAGTTAAAAAGTTTAGGGCTAAATACAATATTTAATTTCAATGATCTATCTATTATGGGTATTTTTGAAATTCTACCAAGAATACCAAAGTTAATTAGTCTAATAAATCAAACATGTAATGATATAGAAAATGTTAAACCTGATTTAATTATTAGTATTGATGCTCCTGACTTTTCTTTTAGAGTATTAAATAAAATTAAAAAAAAAAATAATATCTTTAAAACACTTCATATAGTTGCACCAACTGTATGGGCATGGAAATCATATAGAGCAAAAAAAATTTCTAAATTTGTAGATAGTTTATTTGTATTATTTCCCTTTGAAAAAAAATACTTTACTCATCATGGTATAAAAACAACATTTATAGGTCACCCATTTCTTAATAGTAATAACGATAACCTAAAAAATACTTCAAAGAAACTTTTTAAATTAAAAAAAAATATTATATCAATATTTCCAGGAAGCAGAAAAGGTGAAATAGAGAGACATCTAAATAAAATTCTATTTTTTTTGTCTAAAAATAGTTCATTTAAAAAATATAATTTTTTAATTATTGCAGTAGATTCACAAATAGAATTAATTGAACAAATATCGGATCAATATAAAGAAAAAATAAACTTTTACGTACTTAAATCATCTAAATATAAAAAGTATGCTTTTAAATATTCAAAATTTGCTATTGCAGTTTCTGGTACTATTTCTTTAGAATTAGCATTAAATAAAGTACCATTAATTGTTGTATATCAATTAAATTATTTTACTTATCTATTGCTTAAAAATTTAGTAAAGGTTAAATATATATCTTTAGCTAATATAATTTTAAATAAAAAAATTATTCCAGAACTTATTCAAAGTGATTTTTCTTATAAAAAATTTAATTTTGAATTGTCTAATTTAACAACCAATAAAAGAATAAAAAATAATCAGCTTAAAATGTTTGATAGACTTAAACAGGTACTAACTTCTGATGGAAGTAATATTGCAGTAAAAGAAATAGAAAAAATAATTAAGACCGATTAGTTTCTAGGTTTCTCTCCTATATATAGTTGTCTAGGGCGACCAATCTTATTTTTTTTATCCTCAACCATTTCATTCCAATGTGATATCCATCCAACAGTCCTTGCTACAGCAAAAATAACAGTAAAAAGTGAAATTGGTATACCCATCGCCTTTAATATAATACCTGAGTAAAAATCAACATTAGGATAAAGTTTTTTTTCAACAAAATACTCATCGTTTAAAGCAATACTTTCTAACTCTTTTGCCAAGTCAAATAATTTATTTTCTAATTTATGTTCTTGCTTTAAAACATCTTCAGCAATTTTTTGTAAGACTTTCGCTCTCGGATCATAGTTTTTGTATACTCTATGACCAAAGCCCATTAATCTAAAAGGATCTTCTTTATCTTTAGCTTTATCAATATATTTTTTGATATGTTTAACGTCATCAATTTTATGTAACATTCTTATAACTGCCTCATTAGCACCTCCATGTGATGGACCCCAGAGTGATGCTATGCCTGCAGATATACAAGCAAATGGATTTGCACCTGATGAACCTGCTAATCGTACTGTAGAGGTTGAAGCATTTTGTTCATGATCAGCATGTAATATTAGTATTTTATCTAAAGCATCTGAAAAAACCTGATTAAATTCGTATTCTTCTGCAGGAACAGAAAATAACATATTAAGAAAATTTTCAGAATATTTGAGTTTATTACTAGGATAAACAAATGGTTGGCCAATAGAAAATTTATAAGCCATAGCTGCAATAGTAGGCATTTTTGCTATTAGTCTGTATGATGCAATTCTTCTTTCTTCTTTATTGTTTATATTAGTGCTATCATGATAAAAAGCAGA
>NHEU02000003.1 GCA_002171495.2 Alphaproteobacteria bacterium TMED93 | reverse complement strand
AAAAATAAAACTTTGTCATTTAAACCTAATTCTAATGTTAATTTTTCAAGGTTACTTTTGTATTTAAATCTTTTTTGTAGGTCACCTAAAATCACTAACTTTATATTATTATCTTCTATTAACGATAAAGCTCTGATTGCAATTTCATGACCTTTCCAACTGGTAAGTCTACCAGGCATTAAAATAGTTTTTTTAAATTCATCGGTTTTAATTTTTTTCGCAGCAGAAATAATTCTTGCTGTAGTCACACTTTTTGGAGAAAAAACTTTCTCATTTATTCCCCTAGCTATTACAAAAATATTATTTGACTTTTTATATTCTTCCTCAATATGCTTTTTAATAAATTTTGATATAGCAATTGTATAGTCGCCCTTCAACATTACGCTATTATACTTTTTTTTAACCAGATTTTCAGTGCCATATGTTCCATGAAAGGTAGTTATAAAAGAAGTGTTTGTTTCCTTTGCAGCCAAATATGCAGACCACGCCGGAGCCCTTGACCTAGCATGTACTATATTTACATTATATTTCAAAATAATTTTTTTAAGTCTATTTTTATTAAGATATATTAAAAAAGGATTTTTAGTTTCTACTGGCAAATGAATTATTGATGCATCGTTTTTTAATAGTTCTTGTTCTCTATATCCTCCAGATGACACTATAATACTCTTGCCTCCCTTATTTTTTAAAAAGTTTGATATTTCTACAGCACCTGACACCATACCTCCAGAATTTAAATGTGGAAGCACTTGCAAAAGGCAAATTTGTTTAGTATTTATTTTATTTAAATTACTCATGTTAAAATGGTTCTTAAAAATTATATTTTAATAAAAAAAAATAAAATTAGCTACATTCTTAAAAAGAAAACTAAAAATGGCCTAAAAAAGTCTATTGTTTTTTTATGTGGTTATAGATCTGATAAAAATGGCAAAAAAGCAGATTTTATAGAAAAACTAAGAAAAGATTATGGTTTTGAGTATCTAAGATTTGATTACTCAGGACACGGTGAGTCATCTGGTGATATAAATAATTTGTATCTATCCGATTGGGTTAACGAAAGCAAGGTGTTGATAGAAACAAAAACTAATTACCCTGTTGTTTTAATAGGTTCTTCAATGGGTGGCTGGATAGCATTCTATTTATCTTTAATCATAAAAAAAAAATTATTGGGAATTGTGGGGATAGCATCAGCTTTTGACTTTACTTCCAGAACATTAAAAAACCTAAGCACTATAGAATATAAGAAGTATAAATATAAAAAAGAAATTAAATTAAGTTCAAATTATTCCAAAAGTCCTTATATTTTTACCAATAAATTCATAAATAATGCTAAAAAGTTTTTGTTGCTAAATAAAAAAATAAAAATTAAAAAAAAAGCTATTTTGTTGTATGGACTAAAAGACACTTCAGTAGACCTTGAGTCGCAACTTAAATTTTTAAATAAATTAACTCATTCTGAAACCTCCTTAATAATATCTAAGAATAGTGACCATAGAATGTCTTCAAAGTATGATCTAGAAATTCTCAAAAATGCAATATTAGCAATTTTATAAATTCTTAATTATATATTTAAGCCCCGTAAAAAAAGTCGGAAATAGAAACGTGTAACGAAGTTTTTTTTTTATTTTTTTGTTGCTTACTTTTTTGTTAGCCTCCCAAAATTTTTTTTTAGACTGTGATATATTTTTTTTGAACTTTTCATAATCCCTAAAGCTGTAGTTTTTGACTTTCTTTAGTTTTATAATTCTTTCCATAAAACTTTTTCTCGTAGCTGGTAAATCATCAACTAAGTTCCAACAATAACTTTCTTTAGAGTCAAAAAGTATGCTCGCTATTATTCTTGAAATATCTAAAACGTGTATCCTTGAAAAAAAATGATCTTTTTTTATTATAATATTTTTAAATATATCTTTACTTAAATTTGGTCTACCTGGACCATATATGCCTCCTAATCTTAATATATTTAAGGTTAAGGAATTTTTTTTACAAAAAGCAGTCCAAGACTTCTCTGCTTTAATCCTATTTTTATTGGCTAAATTATTATTTCCTTTAATAACTGAATTTTCATTAACCCATTTTCCTTTATGATTTCCATATACACCAGTGGAAGAAACATAAATTATTGCTCTAATATTTGAATCTTTAATAGTTTTTTCATATTTTGAAAGGATTGGACATTTATTTTTTTCTGGAGGTGCTGTTATAACCAAATGAGTAGATTTTTTAATACATTCAATTGTCATTGACCTTGGTAGTATAAGTATATTTTCCAAATCACTTTTTTTATTATATTTAGTATTATCAGATATTCCATAACACCTTGCTCCATGATACGCAATTTCTCTAAAAAAAAATTTAGAAATATATCCATACCCCAAACTAGTCACAATCATTTTATTACCTTATATTCCATTCTTCTCTTACTCTACTATCTTTTTCTCTTTCAAATCTTAACTTTTTTTCCTCTTTAAACCTATTTATGCTTAACTGAAATAAAGCCCATACCGCCATTGCCCTAACTAAATTACTATTGTGTTCCAACTTGCTTACAGTGCTCTCTACCAAAGACTTATCGCCAGAGTTACCTATAGCAATTAAAATATTTCTTAAAAACCTATCATATCCAAGCCTTCTTACTGGTGTACCAGAAAACTTTTTTCTAAAACTTTCTTCATCTAAATTAACTAAGCTTTTTAACGGTTGCAAAACTAAATTTTTATTTATATCTAACTTTATATCAGAATGAGTTCTAGCAAATTTATTCCAAGGGCAAACTGCTAAACAGTCATCACACCCAAAAATTCTGTTTCCTATTAAAGGTCTATATTTTTTTTTTATATGGCTTTTATGCTCTATAGTTAGATATGAGATGCATTTTCTGGCATCTAATTTATAAGGAGAAATAAAAGCATTAGTTGGGCATACTTCGTTGCATGCCTTGCAACTACCACAATTATTTTTTTTATCTTTTTTAATTTTTTTAAAACTGTAATTAGTTAGAATAATACCTAAAAACAACCATGATCCATATTTTTTAGAAACTAGATTAGTATGCTTTCCAATCCATCCCATATTTGAAAGTTCAGCTAAAGGCTTTTCCATAATAGGGGCAGTATCTACAAAAACCTTAACTTTAATATCTGAGTTGTTAGATATAAACCTACCTATGCTTTTTAGTTTAGTCTTAATAACCTTATGGTAATCCTTTCTTCTGGCATAAATAGATATGTATCCTGTATTTCTGTTTTTTATTTCTAATAATGGGTTAGTGGCAGGTCCATAGTTTAGACCAAACACTAACGCACTTTTTGCATCTAACCATATATTTTTTGGGTTTTCTCTAATCAATGATTTTTCTTTTATCCAGCCCATTTCTCCATAAAACTTATTTTTAATGAATTCTCTCAAATTATTTGAATAAATACTAAAGTCTTTGAAGTTTGTTACTTTAAAATCTTGAAACCCTAAACTTTTAGAATATTCTTCAATTTCATTAAGAAAAATATCTGACATCTCAAAAGTCCAGATCTTTGTAATGAGCAGAAGGAGAAATATTATAAATGCTTTCTTCTAAAATTTCTCTAAATGAAGGTCTGCTTTTTATAACTGAATACCAGTTTTTAACTTTGTTATAGTTTTCCCAATTAATTTCACTCAAATAATCTAAAGATGATATTGCTGCAGCAAGTGCTATATCAGCAACAGTAAAAAAGTCACCTGCTAAAAAGCTTCTTCTTTCTAAAATCCACTCAAAATACTTCATATGATTTTTTAAATTTTTTCTTCCTGCATTTAAAACTGTTGTGGAAGGCTGACTATTTTTTTTGAGACTATTAAAAACTCTCTCATCTAAAATATTTTCCATTACTTCTTTTTGAAGTTTTTTTCCTACCCACATACAAAGTCTTCTAACTTCTAATTTTTCTATTGCATTATTCCCTAATAAGGTTTTTCCTAATTTTTTTTCATCTAAATATTCAACTAAACATTCATATCCTATTATATTTACTCCTTCCATATCAACAATCACAGGAAGGTCTCCTGCTGGATTAATTTTCAAGAATTCAACTCTTCTTTTCCAATAAGGTTCATTAACGATTTTAAAAGATATATTTTTTTCTATAAGTATGATTCGCGCAGCCCTACAGAAAAAATTTAATGGCATATAATATAATTTATACATAGCTTTTAATTTAATAAAAAAAGATTTATTCTCAATATAATTTTAATTATGCTTTAAAAATGCAAAAATTTGAAATTTTAGCTTATTCGATTGTTCAAGGAATAACAGAATTTATTCCTGTTTCAAGCTCAGGTCACCTTTATGCAATGGAAATTTTTTTTAAATGGGAAGTTGAGGGTTTAATATATGCGCTTGCGGCTCACTTAGGGACACTATTAGCAGTACTTTTTTTTGAAAAAAAAACTATATTTATAATTTTTAGAAAATTTTTTTTTAAAAAAGAGATTGATAAAAAAGTTCTACCTTTATTAATATGCGTATTTCCTGTTATTTTTACAGGAATATTAATTATTACTTTTTTTAAAAAGTATTATGTATTTGGTATAACCACAATAGCTTTAACTTCAATTTTTGGCGCCCTATTATTAGGCTTTTCAGACAAAAAAACTAATACAAATCAAACTAATGATTCTCTTACCATAAAAAATTCTATTTTTATTGGGTTTTTTCAAATTCTTTCTTTAATTCCAGGTATGAGCCGGTCAGGGACTATCTTAACTGCTGCTAGATTTTTAGGTTACAGCAGATCATTTTCTGTTGAGTTATCATTATTAACAAGTATACCAGTAATTATGTTAGCATCCTTCTACGGAATATATAATATTTTAATTACAGATGAAAAAATAAACATTTATTTTTTTTATATAACTTTAATAACTTTTATCTTTGCTTTTTTTTCTATAAGACTTTTAGTTAAATGGACAAAAAACTTTTCTTTTAGAATATTTGTTTATTATAGATTAATTTTTGGCATTGGGCTTATTTTATCTATAAATCTAATTTAAATGACCACCATTTTTTTTCATAAAGCTCAATTGTTTTTTTATCATTTTTTGGAATGGCATAGGAAGATATTCTAATGTTTTCCTGAAATTATATTTTTTAGAGACAATATTATCTTTTTTAAGCATTTCTACTTGGTCCGCAGTTAGTATAGGAGCAGGAAAAAATTCTAAAAAAGAAGCTAATTTTATTGAAATCCCAAAAGGTATGGTAATAAATTTTCTTTTCAATTCTAATTCATTTAATATAATTTCTAAAATTTCTTTAAAAGTAAATACTTCTTCACCTCCTACTTCTAAAATTTTTCCTTTAATATTTTTTTCTAAAGTATTTACTATAATATTAGCAACATCTTGAACCCATATAGGTTGAAAAAGATTTTTACCCCCTCCTATTAAGGGTAAAAAGGGAGATATTTTCGAGGTTTTTGCGAAGAAGTTTATAAAGTTATCCTCATCTCCATAAATAATTGATGGTCTTAGAATGCAATAGTTTTTAAAGGTTTTTACTGCTTCTTCACCTAAAAATTTTGTCCTTGAATATTCTGATTTTGAATTTTTTTCAGACCCTATAGCTGACACATGAATAAGTTTTTTAATATCTAGCTTTTTACAAATTGAAACAATATTCTCAACTGCTACTTTATGCACACTCTCAAAGCTGTTGTTTCTTTTATTAATTAAAAGACCAACTAAGTTTATTACATAGTCTGTTCCATCTAGCGCTGATTGTAGTTTGCTAAAATTTTTTATATCACAATCAACTAGCTTATACTGCCCAGGTTTGTAAATAGTAAAGTTTTTTTTTGAAAGAGTAGCTGTTCTAGAAATTATTTTAACATAGTATCCTTTATCTAATAAAATATTAACTATATATTTTCCTAAAAATCCATTTCCTCCAATAACACTAATAAGTTTATGTTCTCTCATAATAAATAAATTTTTTTAAATTTGAAAAAATTATATTAACATATTAAACTAATTTTTTTGAATTAATTTTATCCTAATAATAAAATGAATTACTTACATAAAGGCGATTTACCAGAAAACTTAGCATTTCCATCTATTGTAGCTATAGATACAGAAACTATGGGATTAAACTTTACAAGAGACAAGCTCTGTTTAGTACAAATTAGTTTTGGTGATAACAATGCTCATTTAGTTCAAGTTGGCGGTGATATTGGGTATGACGCTAAAAACCTAAAAAAATTATTAAAAAACAAAAATATAATAAAAGTATTTCACTATGCTAGATTTGATGTTGCAATGTTAAAAAAATACTTAGGGGTTTTATGTAAATCAATTTACTGTACTAAAATTGCCTCAAAGTTAGCTAGAACCTACACAGATCGTCATGGTTTAAAAGAGTTATGCAAAGAGCTATTAAATATTGAAATATCAAAGCAACAACAAAGTAGCGACTGGGGAAGCAGTGTATTGTCAAAAAATCAAATTAATTATGCAGCCAACGATGTTTTATATTTACATGCAATCAAAGAAAAGTTAGACAATATCCTAGAAAGAGAGAATAGACTTCAACTAGCAAATTCACTATTTAAATTTATCCCTACCAGAGTTACCTTAGATCTTTTAGGTTGGCATAATAGCGACTTATTTTCTCATACATAATAATGGTTTTAAAATACGCTAAAAATATAATAAATGAAGAGTCAATTGCATTAAAAAAACTATCTGTAAGCCTTAATAATAAATTTACACAGGCAGTGACTATATTATCAAATATTAAAGGTAATATAATTATTTCAGGGGTTGGCAAGTCAGGATTTATAGCAAAAAAAATAGCTTCTACTATGACATCTACTGGAACTCCAGCAACCTTCATTCATCCTACAGAGGCTAGTCATGGGGACCTTGGTTTAATACAAAAAAAAGATGCTTTAATAATATTATCTAAATCTGGGAAATCAAAAGAACTTTTTGATTTAAGCAACTACGCCAAATTTAAAAAAATACCAATAATTTTTATTACTAACAATAAAGATTGTAATTTAGCAGAAATTTCATCAAGTAACATAGTTTTACCAAACTTAGAAGAAGCAGGTGAAAATAAATTAGCACCTACAACCTCTACAACCATGATGCTAGCATTAGGAGATGCCTTATCTTTATCAATTTCAAAAAAGAAAAATTTTTCTATTAAAGAATTTGGAAAACTTCACCCTGGTGGAAATATAGGCGCCAAATTTGTAAGGGTAAAAGAAAGAATGCATAAGGCCCCAAGAATCCCATTATCAAACAATAAAACCAACATGAAAGAGATAATATTAAAAATGTCTCAAAAGGGATTTGGTTGTGTAGGAATAATAAATGAAAATAAAAACTTGGTTGGTATAATAACTGATGGAGACTTAAGAAGAAATATGGCAAATGGAATATTAGAAAAAAATGCGGAAGAAGTGATGATAAAAAACCCAAAAACTATTTTGAAAAATAAGTATTTAAAAGATGCTTTGGATGTTTTTAATAAGGAGAAAATTACAGTTTTATTTGTTTTAAATAGCTCTTCTTCTAAAAGCCCTATTGGAATAATTCACTTACATGATTGCCTCACAATTAATTGAGTTAAATAGTGAAAAGCTACACCCCCAGATCTTTAAATATAAAAACTTCTTCTAGTATTAAATTAATTAAATTAATTATTTTATTTATGCTTATCATTGTAATTTTAGTCATGTTTTTTTTTTCTAATTCAAAAAAAAATACGTTTACTCTAAATGAACAGGTATTTGAAGGAGAATATGAAAATGATAAAAACTTTATTAAAATTAATAAACTTAAACTAATAGGTTATAATGAGGCTGGAACTCCCTATCAACTAACAGCGGAATCTGCTATCAAAGAAACAAAAAATATAGATACTATTGTATTATACAGTGTTCAAGCTGATATCTCCTTAAACAATAAAAATTGGCTATTTTTAAATACTGAAAAAGCGATATTTGAAATAAACAAAAAAACTTTGCGAACAGATGATAAAATTCAAGGTTATTACGATGATGGCAGCAGTTTTTATTCTTCTAGTATGGAATATAACTTTGATACTGGAATAGCAAAAAGTGAAGAAGAGATTGTAATGTTTGGTAAATGGGGTAATATAAAATCAAAAAAATTCTCATTTAACTCTATAAAAGATATTTACAGATTTGAGGATAAAGCTGTTATGATTGTTAAATAACCATGATCAATTTCATATTAAAAACCATATTATTCTACTCTCTTATGATTTATAGCTTAGCAAGTAGCAATGATAGAGAAATTGAGATTACTGCTAATTCTATGGAATGGAAAAAGAAAGATAGTATAGCTATCGCTATTGGAGATGCTAAGGCCATACAAGGAAACAATATTTTATATGCAAATAAAATAGTAGTATTTTTTAATAAAAAACAAAATATGAAATCAATTAAAAAACTTGATGCTTTAGGAAATGTTAAGTTTTTAAGAGAAAGTCAAATTGCTACAGGAGACAGTGCTGTATACTTTGTTGAAAATGAAAAAATATTGATTAAAGGAAATGTTACCTTAGAAAGAGAAGATAGTATAATGTTAGGAGATGAACTATCTATTGACTTAAAAACAAGTTCTAGCAAGTTGATAAGTAAAAATAATGAAAAAGTTAAAGCAAAATATAAAACGGAAAAGCAAAATTAATGTCAAAAAAAATTAACAAAAAGCCAAAAGTTATCTACGAAAATAGAGGCCTTGAAGTTTCAAATTTAGGAAAACGTTATAAAAATAGACCCATATTAAGAGGAATTAACTTACAAGTTAAAAAAGGAGAAATTGTTGGATTGCTTGGACCTAATGGAGCCGGTAAGACTACCTGTTTTTATTCAATAATGGGATTAATAAATCCTGATTATGGAAAAATAAAATTTAACGGAGTTGATATCACCAATTACCCTGTGCATTTAAGAGCAAGAATAGGTTTAGGTTATTTGCCACAAGAAACCTCGATATTTAGAGGTATGACCGTAGAGCAAAATATTATTTCAGTTTTAGAAACAGTTGAAAAAGATAAAGAAAAAATAAAAACAATTTTAGAAGAAACACTTATTGAATTTTCTGTTAGCCACTTGAGAAGAGTTCCTGCAATTACTCTCTCAGGAGGTGAACGAAGAAGAGTAGAAATAGCAAGAGCTTTAGCTTCACAGCCGTCCTTTCTTCTATTAGACGAACCCCTTGCTGGCATAGATCCCATAGCAGTTTCAGAAATCAATGATTTAGTTTTACAAATTAAACAAAAAAAAGTAGGTATATTAATTACTGATCATAATGTTAGAGATACTTTAAAAGTTGTCGATACAGCATTTATTATTCATGATGGAAAAATTTTAAAGTCAGGTTCTCCAAAAGAGATTGTTAACGATAGTGGCGTTAAACAAGTTTATCTAGGAAAAAAATTTAAAATATAAAATTACAGGGACTTTATTTGGTGAAAAAATTTTTAGAAATAAATTTTGACAAAAAAAATACAGAATTAAAATTATTAATAAGTAAGAAATCCTTTGAAGATACCTCTGAAAAAATAACCAAAGAGCTTCTAAAAAAAATTGCAAAAATTTCTGAAAAAGAGTATGGAGTTGCTTTCAAAGATTGTTATTCTAAATTGCTTAAAGTATCGCAAAAAGATTTAATTTTTATAGAAAATGGCATTCTTTTGATTAATCAAACTTTTGAGAAAATAACAAATAATTTTTTAACTCTACTAAGGTTAGCTCAACCTATTTATCTTAAAAAAGAACTAAGTATTAAAACAGACATTATTTTTACAATTCTAACACCTAAAAATATAAATACGTCTGATAAATTACAATTACTTTCAAAAGTTTCAAGGATATTAAATCATAATAATATTAAAAAAAAAATTTCAGGAATTAAAAAAGCAGAAGATGTGCTAGCAATTTTAATGAATGCATAATTATATATAGTGAGGAAAAAATGAATAATATAGATTATAAAGTAGCAGATATAAATTTAGCAGAATGGGGCAATAAAGAAATCTCTATCGCAGAGAAAGAAATGCCAGGTTTAATGGCTTTAAGGGAAGAATACGCAAATGAAAAACCTTTACAAGGGGCTAATATAATAGGCTGCTTGCATATGACTATACAAACTGCAGTATTAATTGAGACTCTTATAGCTTTGGGAGCAAAAGTACGTTGGTCATCTTGTAATATTTTTTCTACTCAAGATCATGCAGCGGCAGCAATAGCAAAAAAGGGAATACCTGTTTTTGCTTGGAAAGATGAAACAGAAGAAGATTTCTGGTGGTGTATAGAAAAAACTATAAAGGCAGAAGGCTGGGCTCCTAATTTGATTTTAGATGATGGAGGGGATTTAACAAAAATTATGCACGACAAATATAGTGCTATGCTAGAAAATGTTTTGGGGTTAAGTGAAGAAACAACAACTGGCGTGCAAAGACTTTATGATATGCAAGAAAAAAATACGTTAAAACTTCCTGCTATTAATGTAAATGACTCCGTCACTAAATCAAAATTTGATAATCTATATGGTTGCAGAGAAAGCCTTGTCGATGGAATAAGACGAGCAACTGACGTGATGCTTTCTGGAAAAATTGCTTTGGTTGCTGGATTTGGAGATGTAGGAAAAGGTTCTGCTGCAAGCCTAAAAAGTGCTGGAGCCAGAGTTATGGTAACTGAAGTAGACCCTATTTGTGCTTTGCAAGCTGCTATGGAAGGTTATGAAGTAGTCAATCTAGATGAAGTTGCTTCGGTGCCTGATATTTTTGTCACAGCTACAGGAAACATCGACGTCATTACCTTAGAGCATATGAGAAAAATGAAAGACCAAGCTATTGTATGCAATATTGGACATTTTGACTCAGAGATACAAATTAGTTCCTTAAATAATTTTGAATGGAATGAAATTAAACCACAAGTTGATATGGTGACTTTTCCCGGAGGCAAAAAAATAATTGTATTAGCTAAAGGTAGACTAGTTAACCTAGGATGTGCAACTGGACACCCTTCTTTTGTAATGAGTGCTTCATTTACTAATCAAGTATTAGCGCAAATTGAACTTTTTAAACATCATAAAGTTTATGAGAATAAAGTTTATACATTACCTAAACATCTTGATGAAAAAGTTGCCAAACTTCATTTAGATAAAGTAGGAGCAAAACTTACTGAATTATCATCTGAACAGGCTGAATACTTAGGAATAAAAAAGCAAGGGCCATTTAAATCAGGTCAATATAGATATTAGATGTATCTTTATAAATCTACACTAAATTCTGTAAGTCAAACTAAGAATATTGCAAATTATTTATATAAATTAAGTAAAAAAGGAGATATGTTCGCTTTATACGGTGATATCGGTGTAGGAAAAACTACTTTTGTAAGATACTTTATAAATAGTGCAAATAAAACAGAATATGTACCCAGCCCTTCTTACAATATTTATTTTAAATATTACAGCAAGAAGGCTGCAATTTATCATATGGATGCTTGGAGAATAGAAAATGACCTAGAAATATTTAACTTAGGAGTTTCAGATTTCTTTAACGATTCTATTTTTCTAATTGAGTGGGCTGACAAAGTTGACTCTTTACTGCCTACTAGTAAACTTAAAATAACCCTAGAATACAGAAAAAATTTAAGAACAATTTCGTTTCATGGCAATGCTAGCTGGAAAAAAAGATTGAATAAGGATTTTAAAAGGTGCTTTTTTGAAAATTAATCTAGATGAAGGTTTATTAAAATTTTTAAGCATCGCAAAAGTTTCTAGCAAAGAAATTTTAGCTTTGCAGAGTGACGCATCCAAAAGAAAATATTATAGAAGTACTTTAAAAAAAAATAACTTTTTAATAATGGACTCATCCTATGAAAAAAATTCATTAAAAAGTTTTGTTAAAATTTCAAATTGGTTAACAAAAAAAGGTTATTCTGCTCCAAATATTTTTCATAAAGAATTTTCTAAGGGATTTTGCTTGTTGGAAGACTTTGGAGATACTAAATTTAGCAACCTAAAAAATAATAACATTAAAGAAAGATATGAACTTACAATACAATTGCTAAAATCGTTATCAAAAAAAAAACCTCCTCACTTTTTAAATAATTATTCAAAATTAATCTTTAAAAAAGAACTTAATTTATTTATTGATTGGTATCTTTTTTATAATAAAAAAAAAAATGGAACTGCAATAACATTATGGAATGGAATATGGGACACTCTTTTTTCTAAAGTTGATAATTATAATAAAAAGTCGATAATTTTACGTGACTTTCATATTGATAATCTGTTTTGGCTAAAAAACAGAGAAGGTTTAAAAAGAATAGGGTTAATAGATTTTCAAGATGCATTAATTGGTCACCCTTGCTATGATTTAGCATCATTATTACAGGACGTAAGGGTAAATATCACTGATAAGGAAAGAGTCAGACTTTATAAATATTATATGTCTAATAGTACTCTGGACCAGAAGCTTTTTGAAGATTCTTACTTCATATTTGGTACACAGAGGCTTATAAAGATTATTGGCATTTTTTATAGACTTAAATTATTACATAAAAAAAATAGCTATATGAAGTTTCTTCCCAGAACTTGGCAATTACTAAAAAAAAACATCAATCATCCTCAATTAAAAGATTTATTAAATTGGTTTAATAATTATGTATTTTAATAATAAGAAAAAAATAAATAATATTGATGCTATGCTAATGGCTGCAGGAAAAGGAAAAAGGATGAGGTATTTGACAAAATTTTTAGCAAAACCTTTAATAAAAATAAATAATACTAGTATTCTTGAAAGAAATATTACCAAAATATCACATGCTGGCATAAAAAAAATAGTTGTAAATACATGTTACCAACATTTAACTATTAAAAAGTTTATTAAAAGTTTTAAATCTAGAAAAAAGCTTCCTAAAATAAATATTACTTTTGAAAAAAAAATGCTAGAGACGGGAGGAGGTTTAAAAAATGCAATTGAAAATTTTGAAAACTCAAATATTTTAGTTGTAAATGGTGACTCACTTCTAAGCTATGCTTATAGAGACTGCCCTATAAAAAATCTTTCTTCTAATTACAATGACAGAAATATGGATGTCTTATTATTGCTATCAAAAAAAAAAATACTTTTGGCTATAATGGTAGAGGAGATTATAGTAGAGTTAGTTATTCTAAAGCTTCCCAGTTAAGTTCTAGAAATATAAGCTTTGCTCAAAATTATATATTTACTGGGTGGCAAATTATTAATAAAAAAATCCTTGATAATTTTTCGGAAAGAATTTTCTCCTTAAAAAAAGTTTACGATTTAGCAGAGAAAAAAGGAAAGCTTTATGGCGTTGTACATAAAGGCAATTTTTTTCATATTGGTGATACTAAATCATATGGTATAATTAGAAAGCTTAATAAATTATAATATCAAATCTTTTTATGAACTATGTGTTTTATGACTTAGAAACTACTGGCAGGTCTGCATTTTGGGATCAGATAATACAAGTAGCAGCAATATTAACAGATAAAAATTTAAACATAATAGATAAATATGAAGATAAATGTAAAATTAATTCTTCATGTCTTCCTAATCCAGAAGCAATATTGGTGAATAAAATAAAAATGAAGACTTTATTGAGTACCAATTTAAGCCATTATCAACTAATGTTTAATATACATAAAAAGTTTTTAAAATGGTCTCCCGCAATATTCGTTGGCTATAACTCCATAAAATTCGATGAAGAGTTTTTAAGAAACTCATTTTTTAAAAATTTACTAGACCCTTATATTACAATAAAAAAAGAAAATTATCGTTTTGATTTATTGGACTCTGTAAGAGCTGCTAATTATTTTCATCCTGAAAAATTAAAAAGCTTAATAAGTGAAAAAGGAAACCCAATTTTGAAGCTTGATAAAATTGCTCCTTTAAATGGTATTTCAGACTTCACAGCTCATGATGCAATGGGGGATACAATTGCCACACTAGAATTAGCAAAAATTATAAAAAGTAAAACTACTGATATATGGAATGAAACCATAGCAAATAAAAATCAAAATAATTTGACTCAATATATTTCAGAAAGTCCCTTTTGCTACATAGACAGTTTTTTCGGAAAAATAAAGTTATACTTTTTATCTTTTATAGGAGAACATCCTTTATATAAATGGGCTATATGTTTTGACTTAAAAAAAGACCCTGCTGAAGTTATAAATTTGGATGATGTGAGCTTTAAAAAATATTTAGAAAAATCACCCAAAGTCATAAGAAATATTAAATTAAATAAAAGCCCGATATTTCAAAATTACAAACTTATTAATTCATTTAATCCATACGAAGATATATCAGAAAAAGTAATTTTAAAAAGAAATCAATTTATTAAAACTAATCCTTTGTTTAAAGAAAGAATTATTTCTTATTATGAAAAAAAAGCATTAGAAAGAGAAAGTGATGCTAATCAAAATGATATATTGGCTGAAGAATCAATTTATAAAAAGTTTTCCCCTTCCCAAGATTTTAATTTAATGATTGATTTTCATGCCTCAGATTGGGAAAAGAAAAATATAATTAAAACTAAATTCAGTGACAAAAGACTTACATACTTTGCAAATCTTTTAATTTATGAAGAAAAACCTGAAACTTTAGAGGAAAGCACCCTAAAAGAAATAAGAAAGAATATTAGTAATCGTCTTTTAAGTAATAATAATGAAAATTGGCTTACAGTTTATGAAGCCTACAAAAAGATTGATGATTTAAGAGAAAAATGTGATAATGATAGTGTTTCCTTAGATTCTTTAAAAGAAATCAATGAGTATTTGGAAAAAACCGAAGAAAAACTATACAAATATAAGGGTTAATATGGCAGTTTTAAATATAAGTGATCATGACTTTGAAGAAAAAGTTTTAAAAGATAAAAATATCGTTTTATGCGACTTTTGGGCAGAATGGTGTGGGCCTTGTAAACAAATTTCTCCTATCTTAGAAGAATTATCAGAAGAATTACAAGAAAATAAAATAATGATAGCAAAAGTCAATATTGATGATAATCCAGAAACACCTTCTAAATTTGGAATTATGAGCATTCCAACTTTGCTACTTTTTAAGGAGGGAAAGTTAGTATCAACCCAGGTTGGCTTACAACAAAAAAAAGATTTAAAATCCTGGATAGAGACTTATATCTAATCTGTTTTGTCTTTTGCTAAGACCTGGCCTACTAAATTAATTGAACCTGCTATGACACAAATTTTTTGTGAGTTAAGGCCTTCCTTTGTAGAAGATACAAACCTTAGAGACTCACATACTGTATTAAATATTTTATGTTTTATTTTTAAATTATTTACTTCAACTAGCATATCTTCAGGAGACCTATTATTAAAATTTGTTTTTTTTATCAGTAGTAGTAATTTAGGTTTCATTTTGCTTACTTGATTAAGAATACCTTTATAATCTTTTTGCTCGCCAACACTTAGAATAATAAATAGTCCGAATAGCCTATTTTTTACTACCCATTTTCTTAATGCCTGAAATCCTAAAGTATTGTGTGCACAGTCAACCCAAAAGTCAGTATTGGTATATTTTTTTTTGATTGAACCATTTAATTGATGCAACCTACCTTCCCATTTTATATTTTCTATCAAAACTGGAATTAATTTTTTTTCTATCTTTAATGCATTTATTTTATAGCAAGCTAGAATTGCACAACTAATATTTTGATACTGATGATCACCAATAAGAGATAATTTAGATATATTAATTTTTATCTTATCAAAAATTAGGTATTTATTTTTAATAACCCAGTCTTTTCCATAATAATATGAAATACACTTTTTATTATTTACCTCTTCTTTAATAATCTCCAATGCTTTCTTTTTTTGACCTGAACAAATTAATANATTATTATTTTTTAGAATTCCTGCTTTCTCTTTAGAAATTTCTTTTATANTATTTCCCAAAAACTCTTTGTGATCTAAGTCTATACTTGTAATAATACAAGACTTTTTACTTTCATTAAGTATATTTGTGGCATCATACCTTCCACCTAAACCTACCTCACAAATAAATATATCAGCTTTTATTTTAGAAAAAATATAAAAAGCAGAAGCTGTAACAAATTCAAAAAAAGTAATGCTATCATTATTATTTATTTTATAAACAAATAGCAATAATTCATAAAGCTCTTCATCTTGTATGATTTTATTTGCTACTATGATTCTCTCATTAAATTTTATCAAGTGAGGGGATCTATAAACATGGACTTTTTTTCCTGATTTCTTTTGTAACTCATATAAAGATGTAGCGACAGATCCTTTGCCATTAGTACCTGCAATTTGTATTGCATGCGGTAGTTTGTTTTGAGGGTTATTTAATTTATTTAATAATAATTTAATTCTACTTAAAGATAAATGTATTTCACTTGGATGAAGTTGGATTATATCTTTTAATAAAGCTTTTAGCTTAGGGTTAGCATGGTCAATAAATTTATAAATAATAAACCCTAATTTTTTTTAGCTAAATGTTTTAGCAATAAAGCAAACTGGTCTTTAAAGCTTTTTCTTTCAACAATTAGATCTATCATTCCATGCTCTAGTAAAAATTCACTTTTTTGAAAATTTTCTGGCAAATCTTCATTAACTGTCTTTTTAATAACTCTCGGTCCGGCAAATCCGATTAAAGCTCCTGGCTCAGCCAATAAAATATCTCCTACCATAGTAAAAGAAGCTGAAACTCCTCCTGTTGTTGGATTAGTAAATAGAACTATATAAGGCAAATTTAATTCCTTAAAGTTTTCTATGGCTGCTATAGTTCTAGGCATTTGCATTAAAGCTAAAATTCCTTCTTGCATTCTTGCACCTCCAGAAGAGGCTATAATAAGCAAAGGGCATTTATTTTTTTTTGCCTCATCTGCAGCTTTTACAATTCCTTCTCCTACTTGCATTCCCATTGACCCACCCATGAATCTGAAATCCATTATGGCAGTTATTAACCTAATATTATTTAATTTACCTTTTACTACTTTAATACTATCTTCAAGGTTATACTTTTTTCTAGCCTTGCTCAATCTGTCTGAGTATTTAATTTTGTCTTTAAATCTAAGAGGATCTTCGATAACTTTTTCTACAAATATTTCCTCATACTTTTTATTATCATAAATAGTTTCTAGTCTATCTATTACGGGCATACTTAAATGATAGTTACAATTATCGCATACATAAAGATTTTCCTTTAACTCCTTAGTAAAAATTATCTGTTGGCAAGATGTGCATTTTGTCCATAAGTTTTCTTTCTTACCAAGTTTTGATTTTATAGCTAATAGTTTTGGTTTTACAAAGTTAGTTAACCAATTCATATGTTACTTCCTTGCTTCCTTTATTGCCTCGGAAAATTTTTTTACTAAACGTATTACATTATTGTTTATGTTACTTTTTTTATCAATTGTTTTATCTAATTCATTTATAATAGCACTTCCAACTACTACACCGTCAGCATATTTTGATACAATTTTTGCTTTTTCTGGTGTATTAATTCCAAATCCAACTACAATTGGAATTTTTGAGTACCTCTTTAGTTTATTGTAAGCATTTTTTAAAGTATTAAATTTACTTAATCCAGAACCAGTTATCCCAGTAATTGAAACATAATATAAAAAGCCTGATGATATCTTTAATATCTTCGTAAGTCTTTGTCTATCAGTAGTAGGGGAAGCAAGTCTAATAACCTTTAACTTGTAGTCTGACAAATGCTTTCTAATTTCATCATCATTTTCTGGTGGCAAGTCTACTATTAATACACCATCAACTCCAACTTTTTCAGCTTCTTTTAAAAATGATTTTATTCCTTTTTGAAAAAATGGATTATAATATCCCATTAATACAATTGGGGTATAATTATTTTTTTTTCTAAATATTTTTACAAGACTTAGAACTTCGTCTAAATTAACTCCATTTTTAAGAGCTCGCCTATAGCTTTTTTGTATAATTGGACCATCTGCCATTGGATCACTAAAAGGAACACCAATTTCTATCAAGTCGGCTCCAGCTTTTGGTAGGTTTAGTAAAACTTGTTTAGAATAATTAAAATTTGGATCACCAGCGGTAATAAAAGTTATCAATGCAGGTTTATTAGCAGATTTTAAGTCTCTAAAAGTTTTTTCTATTCTACAATTATAATTTGAATAAGCCATTTAAATATTTAATAAAGGTGCTATTGCATCTAAGTCTTTATCTCCTCTTCCACATAAGTTCATTACAATAATATGATTTTTCTTCTGTTTAGGAGCAAATTTTGTTACAAAATATAAAGCATGAGAAGGTTCTAATGCTGGTATAATTCCTTCCAATCTACTGCAAAGTTTTAGAGCCTCAATTGCTTGATTATCTTTAACAGAAAAATACTTTACCCTTCCAATATCTTTAAGCCAACTATGTTCAGGTCCAATGCCGGGGTAATCTAAACCTGCAGAAATAGAATGGGCTTCTTTTATTTGTCCATGTTTATTTTGTAGAATATAGGTTTTATTTCCGTGGAGCACTCCTGGTTTTCCTGCAAGCAAAGATGATGCATGCTTTCCTGTCTTTATTCCTTTACCTCCTGCTTCAATTCCATAAAGTGCAATATTATCTTCATCTAAAAAATCATGGAAAAGCCCTAATGAGTTTGATCCTCCACCTATACATGCGATAAGCGAGTTCGGAAGTCTTTTTTCATATTCAAAAATTTGTTCTCTTACCTCTTTACCAATTACAGATTGAAAATCTCTTACCATCATAGGGTATGGATGAGGTCCTGCGGCAGTACCTATAATGTAAAAAGTATTATTTACATTACTTACCCAATCCCTAAGTGCTTCATTCATAGCATCTTTTAAAGTTGAAGATCCGGAATTTACTGGCACTATATCAGCTCCAAGTAATTTCATTTTTAATACATTGGGCTTCTGTCTTTTAATATCTTTAGCCCCCATATAGATTACACATTTTAGACCAAAAAGAGCACATACAGTTGCAGTTGCTAAACCATGCTGTCCGGCTCCTGTTTCAGCAATTATTCTTTTTTTATTCATTCTTTTTGCTAATAAAATCTGCCCTAAACAATTATTTATTTTATGCGCACCAGTATGATTTAATTCATCTCTCTTGAAATAGATCTTTGCTCCTCCTAAATGATTTGTTAGGTTTTCAGCAAAATAAAGAGGACTAGGCCTTCCAATAAAGCTTTTAGATAAATGATTAAATTCTTTAATAAATTTTTTATCTTTTTTGTAACGATTATATTTTTTTTCTAAATCTAAAATTAATGGCATCAAAGTTTCTGCCACAAACCTTCCACCGTAATTGCCAAACTTACCAAATTTATCTGGAAAATCTCTATATGAAAATTTTTTTAACAAGACTTTATCTCCTTAAAACAATTTAACAGAATTACAGAATTTCTCTATTAAATCTTCAGACTTTTCCCCTAATAATGTTTCTACTCCAGATGATACATCAACTCCTTTTGCTTTAGTTTTATTTAAAGCACCTAAAACGTTTCTATGTGTTAAGCCACCTGATATTATATAATTAATATTAATATCAATTTTACTTAAAATATTCCAATCAAAACTTTCACCCGTACCTCCATGTATTATAACATCTTTTTTATCAAAAATTATCCAATCAACAATTTTTGAATATTTTTCTGCAATGTATACATCCCGTTTAGATTCTAGTCCTATTCCTTTGAATATTTTTACATTAAATTTGTTTTTTAAATACAAACAATACTCCAGTGTTTCATTTCCATGTAACTGTATATTTTCTATACCTATTTCAGTTAAGCTTTTTATAAAACTCTCTTCAGGGTTGACTGTTACAGCGATAGGAAAAATAGACTTATTAGACTTTTTAACTATCTTTTCTGCATCATGTAAATCTATAAATCTTGGTGAATTCTTATGAAAGACTAGCCCATA
>NHEU02000007.1 GCA_002171495.2 Alphaproteobacteria bacterium TMED93 | reverse complement strand
GCAGTGATGGTTGTAATACTGGAAAATGCAGCAGCAATTGTTGTAGTGAAGGATGTTGTAATGACCAAGTTAACTGTTGTACAAAGTAAAAAAAAAATTTTAAAATTGTATTACGCCCATTAAAAAAGTTTTCATCTTCTAGCAGCTGACTATATTAAATACGCCACACAGTCAATATCTCTTTTACTTGAATGTCCTCTTCAGGTTATTCAGTATTTCATAAATTTACGTATTCCAAAATAATTAAATTTGTATCCTATAAGATTATAAATTAAAATATTATATTCTCTATAAAGTTAACGTAAATATATCAAAAATATTCAATTAAAAAAATTTATTGTCTAATTTTTAAAAATGTCCTTTACTATAAATTACAAATAACACGGAAAATTTAAGATGATTTTATATAGCAATGTATTTTTGTTATTAAAAAAAAAGTATTTATATGAGTGGAAATTATATACTGGGCATACCTTTGTAAGAAAATTATCTAATAATAAATTATTAGAAGAGAAGTTTTTAAATTATTTAGTTCAGGACTATTTATTCTTAATACAATTTTCTAAAGCATGGTCTCTAGCAATTATAAAGTCAGATAATTTAGAAGAAATGAAAATATGTACTAACACAGTAAATGGTTTAATTAACTTTGAAATGGACTTGCATATAAAACTTTGTAAAAAATATGGTATATCAGAAAAAGACTTAGTTAATGCAGAAGAGAAAAATGAGAACATTGCTTACTCTAGATACGTATTAGAAAGTGGGTATTCTGGAGATTTTTTAGATTTGATTACCCCTCTAATACCATGTGTAATAGGTTATGCAGAAATAGGAAATAATATAAAAAATTATAAACCTTCAAATCTAATGTATAAAACTTGGATTCAAACCTATTCAGGAGAGGAATATCAAAAAATATCAAAAGCAGTAGGAAGACTCTTTGACAGTGCCGTTTTAAATAGGTTAGGGAAAAATTTTTATAGAACTCAAAAATGGAAAACAATGCAAAAAAAGTTTAAAACAGCAATTCTTTTGGAAATAGATTTTTGGGAAATGGCATTAAAATAATTTTATAACGATAATATATTGAAATGATTAGAGAATATAGTGATTTTTGGAAAATTATTTTTCATTATACTCATATTAATCATTTTGTTTTCCTACAATATTATATTCTTCATTAGTAATTTTACATTTTAATTTAAAAAATCCTCCTCCTTCTATTATTTGTGCCGCATATGGACATTCCTTACCTTGAAGAGGTTTTTTTACGTTAAACAATTACTCCCATTCTATTGTTGCTGGTGGTTTACTTGTTATATCAAATAAAACTCTATTAACACCTTTAACTTCTCCTATAATTCTTCCAGAAAGCCTTTTTAAAAATTCTTCTCTGAAATAATAGATATCTGCTGTCATACCATCAGTAGAGGTAATTGCCCTAATAGAAACTGTATATTCGTAAGATCTACTATCACCCATAACACCAACACTTTTTACAGGCAAAAGAACACAGAACGCTTGCCATATTTTATTATATAGATTACCTTTTTTTAATTCATCCATATAAATTTTATCAGCTTCTTTTAAAATATTTACTTTTTTATTTGTAATTTCTCCTGGAATTCTAATTGATAAACCAGGGCCAGGAAAAGGATGTCTTTGAATTATATTACTTGGTAACCCTAATTCTTTTCCTAACTCTCTAACCTCATCTTTAAATAACTCTCTTAAAGGTTCTATTAAAGTAAGATTTAGCCTCTTAGGAAGACCTCCAACATTATGATGAGATTTAATTGCTTTGGAATTATTTCCTTCTATTTTTTTTGACTCTATTACGTCAGGATATAATGTGCCTTGTGCTAAAAATTTTGCATTTTTTATTTTTTGTGCCTCTTTTTCAAAAATTTTAATAAATTCTTTTCCTATAATTTTACGTTTTCTTTCCGGATCTGTAATATGCTTAAGTTTTAAATAAAAAGTTTTGCTAGCATTTACATACACAAGCTTTGAATTCATATATTTTTTAAAATTATTTATAACTTCTTTTTCTTCTTCTTTTCTTAAAAAGCCATGATTTACAAATATACAAATTAAACTTTTTCCAATAGATTTGCTTAATAATGCGGCCACTACTGAAGAGTCAACACCTCCTGATAATCCACAAATCACCCTTTCTTTTCCTATCTTTTTTCTAATTTCAATTATTTGCCTATTTAAAAAATTCTCTATTTTCCAGTCTGGTTGAATTTTGCATATATTAACTAAAAAGTTTTCAATTATTATTTTACCAGAAATAGTGTGTATTACTTCAGGATGAAACTGCAGACCATAAATATTTTTTTTAATATTACCTATAGAAGCTATATTATTAGCCTTTGTTTTAGCCAATGTATCAAATCCCTTTGGAAGAGCCACCACCTCATCACCATGGCTCATCCAAACTTGTGAAGCATTATTCTTTGAGAATACTATTCTATTAAAAAGTAAATTTTTTTTAAGTATCTTTATTTCTGCTTTTCCAAACTCTCTTCTATTAGAGCTTTGTACTTTTCCGCCTAAAGTCTGACAAATTATCTGCATGCCATAACATATACCAAGTATTGGAATATTCATTTTAAGCACTTGTTTATTTAGTTTAGGTGACTTTTTCTTAAANGATGATGCAGGTCCTCCTGATAATATTATAGCTTGAGGCCTATTTTTTCTAATGTAAGAATATAAGTTATTATAAGAAATAATTTCACAATAAACCCCTATTTCTCTTATTCTTCTTATAATCAACTGAGTTGTCTGGCTTCCAAAGTCAACTACTACAACCTTGTTCAAATTCTTATTTTTCATTTTTCAAAACTTTATTTAATTGCGCTTCTAAACTTTTATACTCTTTACATTTAGCTTCACATAACCCTTCAAGTATTTTAAGATGTTTTTTTGCTTTATGTATTTGTCCAATTTTTAGATATGCTATTCCAATATAGTTATGAGCTTCAGAATGATTAGGATTTAAGTTTAAGGCCTCTTTATAATTTTTTATTGATAATACCAAATTTCCATTTTTTCTATATGCGTAGCCTAAATAATTATATAAATCTGCGTTCAATTTATCTTTTTTTATTTCTTTTATTATAATCTCTATTGATTTTAAATACTCTTGATTATCTAATAGCTTATTTATTATGGATATATTTTTATTATTTATGCCTCTATTATACCCTGTATCTTCTCTAGCGGCATAATTATCATTTATTAGAAGAAAGAGAAATATTATTGATAAAAAGAATTTAAGCATATTTTCTAAGCAAGCATATAAAAAACCCATCAGAATTTATATCTGATGGACTTAATGTTAACCATTGGTTTATATTATTAAAAGTTATTTGGTTAATTTTTTTTTTTAATATATTATTTATATCCAAAACTTCAAAATCCTTATTCTTTTTTAAAAAACTCATTATTTGATTTTCATTTTCATTTTCAAATATGGAACAAGTTATATAAGCAATGATACCATTTTTTTTACAATATTTTGAAGCTTTATTTAATATTTCTTTTTGGACTTTTAAATGCTCCTTAAAAGAGTTTTTATTTATTCTTATTATAGACTCTGGCCTTCTTCGCCATACGCCTGACCCTGTACACGGAACATCTAAAAGCACTAGATCAAAGTAGTTTGCAAATATTTTATCATGGTAAAATATTGAAATATCCTTGCTTAAGTTTTGTAATGCTAGTCTTTTTTTGAGGTGGTTTAATCTTATTAAGTTTTCTTCATAAGCATAGATGATTCCTTTTCCTTTCATCTGTTCAAACAGTGCTAAGGTTTTTGTTCCTTTTCCTGCACAGTAGTCTAAAACTTTCATTCCACTTCTGGCACTAGCTAACATGGTTACAATTTGAGACCCCTCATCCTGAATTTCAAAAAAGTTGTTTTTTATTAAACTAATTTTGCTTTCTGCCACTCTTTTTAGAATAGTAATACATGAAGTAGAAAATTCAGATTTTTTAGAGGGTATATTATTTTTATTGAGTAAATTTAATAACTCACCTCTATTTACTAAATTATTAACCCTTATATCAAATCTTGGCTCTAGCAAGATTGATTTATATATTTCATTAAGGTTGTTTCTAATATTTTTATTTGTTTTCTTTTCTAGCCATTCTGGAAAAACTGGTAATATTTTATATTTTAAATTTACGGCAGCATTGTAAACCTTTTTATCTTGTGTTTCTGGATTAATTGAATATTTTCCTTCGTAAATATCTTTTAAAGTTTTTTTTTTATTTTCAGAAAAAAAATAAACAAGTAAACTATTTCTTATATTAAATTTTATTAAATTTTCTTTACAAATTTTTTTAAGTGAAAAATAGTTTTTTAAATACTTAAAAACTATTTCTTGGATTAGTCTTTTATCTTTCGCCCCAGCAAACCTGTTAATCCTAAAATAATTTTTTATTTCTAGCTTAGGATTTTTATTATTTTCTACTATTTGATAAATTAACTCTATTGAAGACTTTAGTATCGCTCCCTGCCGCATATTACCTTTCAGTTTTATAGTTAGGCGCCTCTCTTGTTACGGCAATGTCATGTATATGACTCTCCTTAAAACCTGCTTGAGTTATTTTTATGAAATTACATTTTTGTTTCATCTGCTTAATATTCTTATTACCAGTGTATCCCATTGCCGCTCTAAGTCCTCCTACTAATTGAAACACAACATCTGCAGCTATTCCTTTATAAGGGACTCTACCCTCTACTCCTTCTGGAACAAACTTTAGTTTATCTTCAATATCCTGTTGAAAATATCTATCCGAGGATCCTGTTTCCATTGCAGCTAAAGATCCCATGCCTCTGTAGGACTTATATGACCTTCCTTGGTAAAGAAAAACTTCACCCGGAGATTCTTCGGTGCCTGCTAACAAGGATCCTATCATCACACTATCAGCTCCTGCACCTATTGCTTTTGCAACATCACCCGAATATCTTATACCTCCATCAGCAATAATTGGAATATTCTTCTTTTTACTTTTTTGATATACTTCTTCTATTGCACTAAATTGCGGAACTCCAACTCCTGCTATTACTCTTGTAGTACAAATAGATCCCGGGCCTATTCCTACCTTTATTCCATTTATTGGATATTTTATTAGTTCTGCAGCTCCCTCAGTAGTAGCTATATTTCCTGCTATTATTTGCACACTATCTTTAAAGGTTTTTTTTAATTCTTTTATTCTATTTATAACTCTTGAAGAATGAGCATGCGCAGTATCAAGCACAAGAGCATCAACTCCAGCTTTTACTAATCTTTCAGACCTATCTAAACAGTCTAATCCTACTCCTACAGCTGCGGCTACTCTAAGTCTTCCTATGTTATCTTTGGTAGCAAGAGGGTATTTTTCTGACTTTTCTATATCTGTAACAGTAATAAGTCCTATACATCTGTGCTGCTTATCAATAATAATAAGCTTTTCAATTTTGTTTTTTCTCAATATGTAGGATGCCTTTGTTTTAGATATGCCCTTTTCAGAGGTGATTAAACTCTTTTTAGTCATTAACTCTTTAATAGGTTGCTGTAAATTTTTAGAAAATCTTACATCTCTATTGGTAATAATACCTACTACTCTTTTATTCTTATCTACTACTGGAAAACCTGAAATATTAAACTTTTTCTTTAGTTCTATTAAATGATACAATTTAGCATCTACAGAGATTGTCACCGGATCAACTACCATGCCCGACTCATATTTTTTTACCTTCGTTACCTCAGCAACTTGTTCCTCAATAGAATTATTTTTATGTATTACTCCTATCCCTCCAGATTGAGAAATAGATATTGCTAATTTAGCCTCTGTTACAGTATCCATCGCAGCTGATATTATAGGAATATTAATGTCTATGTCAGATGAAAATTTTGTTTTAGTATCAACCTCTCTAGGTAATACATTAGAATATCCTGGTCTAATAAGTACGTCGTCAAAAGTAAGTGATTGTGTTAATTTCATAATTTTCTTTTAAAAAGTTTAATAGTATTTTTCTCTACTGTAAATTATTAAAACCTAAACATACTAAATATATCTCTTTGGAGTCTTTCATGCTTGATTTAGGTTTAAAAAGTTTTACCTCTTTGTATTGTTTTTTAATATCTTTTATTAAAGTATCATTTGTATTTGCTCCCAACAACTTACAAACAAAACTACCTTTAAAAGATAAGTATTTTTGAGCAAAATAAACTGCTTTTTCTGCTAAATCTGATGCTCTAATTTGATCAGTAAATCTATGACCAGTAGCTTTAGGAGCCATATCTGATAATACTAAGTCTAAACTATTTTCTTTAATAAGACTATTTTCAGCAATAAAGTTACTAATATCTTTTTTAAAAACTATTACATTTTCAATTGGTTCAATAATCTCTATGTCAATTGCATAAATTTTACTGTTACAGTTTTTATTTTTTATGAATAAGGTTTCTGCTAGTATTTGACTCCAGCTTCCCGGAGCGGCTCCAAGGTCTGCTACAATCATATTTTTTTTTAATATTTTAAACTTATTGTTTATTTCTATAAGTTTATATGCTGACCTTGCCCTGTAACCATATGCTTTAGCAGAAAAAAAATATTTATCTGTCTCTTTTCTTTTTATCCACAAATGTTGACTTAACTTTTTTACCACTTTTATATTAACTTATTACTTTTTAATAAGTTATAAATTTTATGCATTGGCAGGCCTACAACATTACTGTAAGAACCAGATAGCAATTCAACAAATGACTCTGCAAAACCTTGAATAGAATATGATCCTGCACAGTCTTTCCATTCATTAGTATTAATATAATTCTCTATATCTTTATCATCTAAAAGTTTAAACTTAACAATAGATTTACAAACATATTGATAATATTTCCCTGAATTTGTAAAAAAAGTTATTCCTGTATACACCTTATGTCTTCTTCCGGATAAAATTTTTAAATTCAACGTAGCTTGCGCAATATCCCTTGTTTTATTTATTATTTTTTTTCTAGAGAATACTGCTGTATCTGCAGATATTATAAATTTTTTTTTAAATTTTTTTTTTGCTAGCAATCCCTTTTCAAAAGANAGGCGTTTAGTCATATGAATTGGGTCTTCTTTTTCTAAAGGAAACTCGCAGATGTCTGGAGTAAATACTTCAAAAGGAACACCGGTTTTTTCTAAAATTAACTTTCTATTCTTAGATGAAGAAGATAGAACTAATTCTTTTTTTTGCTTATCCAAAAAACTTATTTATGCCTAAATATAATTCTTCCCTTAGTTAGGTCGTATGTAGACATTTCAACATTGACCTTATCACCTGCTAAAATTCTAATTCTATGTTTTCTCATTCTACCAGCAGTATGAGCTAAAATTTCATGACCATTCTCTAGTTTAACTCTAAACATTGCATTAGGTAGAATCTCCGACACTACTCCTTCATATTCTAAAACGTCTTCTTTAGGCATAACCCTCCTTTAATTTTAATTAGAATGATGTTTTTAGTCACTTTGGTCAAGCATTTAAATTTTTACTGATAAAATACTTATTAAAGTAAATAATCTTCTTGCAGTATCAGAACTAATATCTATATCTGGTTTTAAAATTTCTTGTAATATTGATGATCCTTCATCATGTATAGACCTTCTACCTACATCTATTGCTTCAATTTTTTTTAAAGGAGAAGTTTTGATAGCTTCAACATAATTATCGCATACAATTTGATAATCTCTAATTATTCTTCTAATGTTACTCACTAAAAACTTTTTTTCATATTCCTTATTATCAAAAAGATCAGTTATTAATAAATATAATTTCCATTCTTCAAACTTTATTTTTATTTTGTAAGGCCCACTATTTATCTTTCTTAATTTAAAATAACAGTTATTAGTNAAATCAAAAACTGCTGATTTTCTTTCCTGTTCTAACTCATGATTCCAAGTAATTATATTTCTTTCGTCTACCTCTGCCTCAGATATATAAAAAGAGTCCTCTGACAATTATTTACTCTTTGTGTATCTTATTTTAGCAGACAATGCATGTGCTGTAAGGCCCTCTACATTGGCCAAATTATTTATATCTGAAGCTACTTTAAGAAGGCTTTTTTTGTTAGCCTCAAGATAGGATGTTCTTTTAAAAAAGTCTATCACTGATAAACCTGACTCAAACCTTGCATTACCTGAGGTTGGCAAAACATGACTAGGTCCTGCTACATAATCTCCGAAAGCTTCGGGAGTATAACTTCCAACAAAAATTGCACCTGCATTATTTATTTTTTTTATTATGTTCTCATTCTCTTTAATTATTATCTGTAAATGCTCTGGTGCAATCAAATTAGCAATTTTATAAGCATTTTTAAGATTAGGAATTTTTATTGCGAGCCCATTTTTTTTAATACTATTTTTAGCTATTTCTTTTCTTTCTAAAATTTTTAAATATTTTGAAATAAAGTGATTAACAGAATTTATCAAATTTGAGCTATTAGTCACCAGTATAACTCTAGCATCTTCATCATGCTCTGCTTGTGATAATAAGTCTACCGCTACCCATTCCGGATTACAAAATTTATCAGCTATTACCATTACCTCGGATGGACCTGCTATGGAGTCTATTCCAACATCACCAAAAACTTGTTTTTTTGCTTCAGCTACAAATGCATTTCCTGGACCAAATATTTTATCCACCTTTTCTATGGTATTAGTTCCATAAGCTAAAGCAGCAATAGCCTGCGCACCTCCAATCATGTATACCTTATTTACACCCGATAACTTTGCTGAGGCCAAAATTTCATATCTTATTTTTTTATCTTTAGCAGGACTAACTAAAA
The DNA here is from genome assembly GCA_002171495.2 of Alphaproteobacteria bacterium TMED93. Classification (GTDB taxonomy): domain Bacteria; phylum Pseudomonadota; class Alphaproteobacteria; order TMED109; family TMED109; genus JAYYAX01. The sequence goes on along the minus strand of NHEU02000007.1, from coordinate 23,790 downwards.
CTATTCTTTTTACTCCAGCTAGCTTTGCAGCCACCGCATTCATTAAAACAGAAGATGGGTAAATAGCTTTTCCTCCTGGAATATACAAACCACATGAGTCAATTGGTTTCCATAAACACCCGAGTTTTGCTCCTATTTTATCCTTATAAAGTAAGTTTTTTGGAAGAAGTTTTTTTTGATAACTTTTTATTCTTTTTATTGCTAACTTAGTAGATTTTAAAAATTCTTTAGAGCATGCTTTTACAGAATTTTCTAAATCTTTATTTGATACTTCTAATTCTTTAATATTTTTAAAATTATTTTTATCATATTTTTTTGTTAAATTAATTAAACTTTTATCCCCGCCTTTTTTTACTTCCATTATTATTTTTCTTACAAGATTGGATCTAGTAGTAGAATTCAATACATCGTTCTCAAGGTATTTTTTTAATTTATTCTTATAATTATCGTTATTACAATCAACTAATTTTAGCATCTGCTACCCTTCTAAATTTTTCTATAATTGTTTTTATTTTTTCTGGTCTCGATTTTGAAAAGTTTCTGTTTACTATTAAATAGGATGAAACATCCATTATTTTTCCTACTTCTGTGAGACCATTTTCTTTTAAAGTTTTTCCACTAGAAACTAAGTCTACTATCCTTTTAGTTAACCCTAGCATAGGAGCAATTTCCAAAGCTCCATTGAGCTTCAAACATTCTGCTTGCACTCCTTTCTCCGCAAAGTAGTTTTTAGTAATTTTTGGATACTTAGTCGCAACTTTTACATGACTCCAACTTTTGGGATCATCATTAACAGCTAATTTTAAAGGTTCAGCAACCGACATTCTACATTTACCTATACCTAGGTTTACTGGCGCATAGATTTCTTCAAATGAGAATTCTTTAATTACGTCTGAGCCAACAATACCTANATGTGCTCCCCCAAATGCAACAAAGTTAACTACATCAAAACTACGAACTATAATTATAAAAATATTTTTATCAGAAGTAGCAAACATTAACTTTCTATTATTATTTTTATAAAAAGATTTTTCTGGAATAATTTTTACTTTTTGCAACATAGGATCTAACTCTTTAAGAATCCTTCCTTTAGGAATTGCTATTATAATCTTTTTTTTTATTGATTGTTTATAATTATCAGTCATTTCTCAAATGAAAAGGAGTTACAGCTGGCCATCTGGGCTTACCAACATCTTCAAGCAGGCAACTCCAATTATAAGCCTCGAGAGTAATAATTTTATTATCATTAAGTAAAATAAAAATATTATTATCATAATTAGTTATAGATAACACATTATAAATCAGATTGTTAAAAAAAATACTATTATCTAATACTTTTTCTACTCCCGTTATAGTTAAAATCGAGGAAACTTGTCGTAATTTATGATCCTCTCCTTCTGCTATTTCCCAAGTAAACCTCTCTAGAGCTAATAAAAAAATCTTGGTTTTTTTATCATACATTAACTCAGATGATAATAAAATTGATTGATAAATACAGTCAGAGAAAACAGATAGGTCATTATCATCTATTGCTCTAAGTTTGATTGGTTTATAAGACTTTTTAGGGTCTTTCATTTTTAGTCCTATAAATTTCAGCACCGCAGGCTGAAAGTTTTTGATCTATTTTTTCATAACCTCTATCTAAGTGATAGACCCTGTTAACTTTAGTAATTCCTTTAGCAGCCAAACCTGCTAATATAAGTGAAGCTGACGCTCTTAAATCAGTTGCCATAACCTCTGCACCTACAAAACTTGATTTCCCTTTAATTAAAGCCTTATTTCCTTCTATAGATATATTTGCACCTAACCTATTCAATTCAGGAATATGCATAAATCTATTTTCAAATATATTTTCTTGAATTTCTGAGTTACCTATTGACAGACATGCTAATGTAACAATCTGAGCTTGTATATCAGTAGGAAATCCAGGATATGCAGATGTTTTTAATGATACGGGCTTTAATATTCCACTTTTAAAAACTTCAATCTTATTTTTTTCTATTTTAAAATTTACTCCCATTTCTTCTATAATCTTTAAGAAATACTTAATATGGTTAGTATTGATTTTATGAATACTCAAATGACTCTGAGTAATTACAGCAGCAATAATAAAAGTACATACTTCAATTCTATCAGGTATAATATCATGTGTTACTTGTTTCAAGTCTGTTACACCTTGTATAGTAATTACAGATGTTCCGATACCATCAATCTTCGCTCCCATGGCCACAAGGCAATTACATAAGTCCTGTACCTCAGGTTCTCTAGCAGAATTTTTAATTATAGTCTCTCCTCGTGCTAAAACTGCTGCCATAATTGCATTTTCAGTTGCTCCTACTGAAATATCTGGAAACTTTATTTTATTTCCTATTAGCCCTCCTTTCTTTGACTTTGCTATTACATAACCATCATTTAATTCAATTTCAGCTCCTAATGTTTTCATCGCATACACATGAAGGTCTACGGGTCTTAAACCTATGGCACATCCTCCTGGAAGAGAAACTTTTGCAAACCCTGTTCTAGTTAATAAAGGTCCTAGCACTAAAAAAGATGCTCTCATCTTTCTTACTAAATTATACTCAGCAATCGAAGAAACTTTATCTGTTGAGTCTAAAAATATTGAATTTTTATTTTTTTTATCAATATATTTGTACTTTAATCCTAAACTACTTAGTAAATCTAGCATGGAAGTAATATCAGCTAGATACGGAACATTATTTAGCTGTAATTTTCCTGCTAAAATCGAAGATGCCAATAGAGGCAAAGAAGCATTTTTAGAACCTGAAATGTTTATTGTCCCTTTGAGAGTCTTTCCCCCCTTTATTATGATACTTTCCATTTTATAACCTTGGCAATGTTACACCTTTTTGTTTCATATACTTTCCTTTCTTATCTGCATAGGATTGCCTAGGTGGTTCTTTTCCTTCAAAAAATAAAAATTGGCATGCCCCTTCATTGGCATAAATTTTTGCTGGCAAAGGACTAGTATTAGAAAACTCTAAAGTTACGTAACCTTCCCATTCAGGCTCAAGTGGAGTAACATTTACTATTATTCCACACCTTGCATAAGTAGATTTACCTAAACATATTACTAAAACATTTCTAGGAATTCTAAAATACTCCACAGTCCTTGCCAAAACAAAACTATTGGGCGGTATTATGCACGTGTCTGCTTTTCTTTCGACAAAACCATCATTGCTAAAATTTTTTGGATCTACCAATGCATTATTAACATTTGTAAATATTTTAAATTCATCTGCTACCCTTGCATCATATCCATAACTAGAAAGCCCGTATGATATTTTTCCTTTTCTAACCTGAGAGCTTTCAAAGGGTTCTATAATTTTTTCTTCTCTTGCTTTTTTAGATATCCAATTATCAGACATTATTGTCATTTTTTACTCCCTTAGATTTTCTAGTACTTAAATTTTTAAAACTTTTTTTTGAATTTCTTCTTAATAAGTTTTTTTTCATTTCTTCTTCTAAAAATTTATTTCTTAATTCTTTTTTTTTTGTCATAAGTATTTATTTGTATTTTTTTATATATTATGAAATTAATACCTTATATTATTTTATTTTTTACCTATGTGAAAGTATATTATGTGGAAAAGAGGTTTTACAAAAGGAAGTTTTAATAAATTTTGTTCATATATAGATTCATCTTTATCAGATCATGGTATTTTGAGATTGTTTTGGACTTCACTTTCTAAACTTCCAAATAATATGTATAGGTGCAATCAGCCTTATCCTTACCAGATAAAAAAATATAAAAGTAAATACAATATAAAGACTATCATTAATTTAAGAGGAGAAAGAAACTGCTCTTCTTTTTATTTAGAAAAAGAGTATTGTGATAATAACAATATTAAACTTTACAATTTTCCTATTTCTTCAAGAGACTTACCTACAAAAGATACTATTAAAAAATTTTTTTTGCTTCTTGATAAAATCAAATATCCCGCTGTTATGCATTGCAAATCTGGTGCAGATAGAGCAGGAATTGCCTCTTGTTTATACTTAATATACAAACATAATTATAATGTATTTGATGCAGCTAAACAGTTATCTTTTAAACATTTGCATATAAAGTATGCTAAAACAGGGATTTTAGATTATTTATTTGAAACAGCTGTGAAAAAAGGAAAAAACTCTTCCTATGATTTTATTCAGTGGATTGATACTGATTACAATAAAAATAAACTAAAAGAATCATTTAAACCTTATAAGTTTTATAGTTTCATAGTAGATAAGGTTCTCAGAAGAGAGTGATTACTTAAAATTTGTAAGAAAGTATTTTTCATAATCTAAATTTTTTTTCATTATTTTAGAATGTGTGCCATCCGAAACAACTCTTCCATTATTAAAAAATAAAATTCTTTTAGCGTTTAAAATAGTTGCTGTTCTATGTGCTATTGTTATTGACGTAATATTTTTTGTAAACTTATTAAGATTGTTAAGGATTTTTTTTTCAGAATAATTATCTAAAGCACTTGTTGCCTCGTCAAGAAGTAAAATTTTGGGTTTTTTTAATAAAGATCTAGCTATCGAAATTTTTTGCCTTTGCCCTCCCGAAAGTTTTAAGCCTCTATCCCCTACAAGAGTGTTATAACCTTTTTTGAATTTTATTATAAAGTTATGCGCATCCGCTAGTTTACATGCTTTCTCTATATCATTAAAACTAGCATTTTTGTTTGCAAGTTTGAGGTTTTCCAGAATACTTAAGTCAAATAGTATTATATCTTGAGAAACTAGAGAAATAATTGATCTTAACTTTGTTATATCAAAAAGTTTAATATCGGTACCATCTATAGTTATAACTCCTTGTGAAGGATCAATTAATCTTGGTATTAGATTTAAAAAAGTTGATTTACCTGAACCATTATTACCGACTAATACTAAGCTTTCTTTTTCTTTTATTTTCAAATTTATAGCATTTAAGGATTTAATTTTACTGTCATAAGAGAAGGATACATTTTTGAATACAATATCTCCCTTGATATTATCTATGCTTCTTGCATTCTTTACAGAAGTAATCCTATTTTCTTTCTTTAAAATATCATCCAGTCTCAATAAAGATGCTCCTCCCTCTTGCAAGACTGTATTTAAGGTTCCTAAAGCTCTTGCCGGCTAAACGGCTATTAGTAATGCACTTATAAAACCAGAAAACGCTCCTATATCTGTTTGACCTGAATTAATTCTAAGCCCAGCTATGACTATCACTGATGAAATAGCAAGGCCTCCTATAATTTCTAAGGTAGGCTCAACCTTAGATCTAACTCTAATTATTTCTATATTTTTTTTATAAATATCAGAAAACTTTTTTTCTGCCTTAATTTTTTGCAGGTCTTCTAAATTAAAAGTTTTTATAACTGCAATTGAAGAAAAGCTTTCATTTAAAAACGCTCCTACAGCTGCAATTTTTTCTTGCAGTTTTAGAGAATGTTTTCTTGTAGACTTGCCTATAAAAACTATGGGTTTTATGCACAAAGGATATATTAAAAGCACACAAAGAGTCAGCACCCAATCTAAATATAACATACTTATTATTAANCCTANTAAGGTAAAAAANTCTCTTACAAGATTATTTAACACTCTTATTATTGCTTCCCTAAGAATATTNAGATCATTTATAAANCTAGACTGNAANGANCCTTGTTGAAACTCATTCATNAGTAATACATCAAAGTTAACTATCTTGTCATAAAGTTTTAATTGAATAACTTTTATAATGCTGTTAGATATTTTTCCTACTATTACTGTCTGATAAAAGTAAGAAATTCCTTTTAAAACTGTCAGAATCATAATAGCTATGGGTATATACATTAAATGCGTTATATTTTTTTCATTTAAGGCATTAAATGAAAAGTCTATTGCAATTGGATACAAAGAGGTTACTGCAGCTACAATTAACATAAGCATATTAGCTATTAGAAAATTTTTCTTCTGTGATTTTCCCCATTTAATAATTAAATTAAAATAAAGTAATAAAGTGCTAAAATTATTTTTTTTTCTTCTTAAGAACATTGTGCTATATTATTTTTTTATTATTTTATAACAAATTATCATGAAAAACTACTGGACAAAAAGCAAAGTTGATAAGTTATCAAGCATGTGGGCTAAAGGAATACCTGCTAGAGAAATAGCTGACAAGCTTGGAAATGTAAGCAGAAATGCTGTAATTGGGAAAGCTAACAGGCTTGGNCTTTCAAAAAAAATAAAGCAAAAAGAAAGTATAAAAGAAACAAAAAGCACTAGTCTTAATTCACTTATCGCAAATATGAAGGGTTGTAAATGGCCAATTGGGCACCCTGGTGATGAGGATTTTTATTTTTGCGGAAAAGAAGTAATACCGGGTAAACCCTATTGTGGAGAACACTGTTTAATTGCTTACAGAAGAAAAGATAATAATCAAAAAATTAAAAAGTTTTTTAAAATTAACGCTGACTAATTTCTAGCATTTTTGGATAACTTATCCAATGCTTCGTTAATTACTTCCTTTGCAATAGTGGCTAAATTTTGATCTAACCATTCTCTTACCATTTCTCTAGTAGCATTAGTAACAGANCTATAAATGATATCTTTTGTATCATCTGTATCAAAAACGTCTGAATATCTCATTAATTCAGCCCTTACAGCTAAAGCAACATCGTCACTTATTAAACCTGTCAAATCAAGATCTTTTTCCTCAGTATTAGGTTTAGTTTTATTGTCAGGCTTATATTTATCTTCTAATTTTGCAGGTGGGGATTCTAATTTAGATTTTAAACTATCATTTTTAGCAANATCATTATCTTGAACTTTATCTTCAATAGAAACATTTTCTGCNTCTTCAACTAAGGACTTAATAGACTTTCTAATATCATCAGGGCTTCTTTTATCCATTNGAATAATATATATTAATTTTCAATAAATAAAAATGTTTTTTAAAAAAACTTTAATTTGTAACTTTTATCCAGTTTTGTGTAAGCTGCCCATAAAAAATAGAATTATAAAATAGCTCATAATCTGAATCGGCAATATCAAGACTTTTATGTTCATCTTTATTGTTATCGTCTTTTTTTCTGAAAACAATATTTTTATTTCTTTTATTTTCAAAAGATAAGTTATTTACAATATTTAAGTACATATTAAAATAAACGACAAAAAAAAAAAATATTTAATTCTTGGAGGACATATGGAAAACGAATTATTAAGAATGAAGGAATTAAAAATTTCTAGAGAAAAAAATGTTAAAAAACTTACCAAAGTATTAAATTTACTAGTTAATTTAGAGTGGGAAATATGTACTGTAGCATCAAAAACAAATGACAACGTTAGNAAGTTGGCAATTAAATCAGTTTCTGAGAGTGCTGCTTGNATACAGACTGCAATTTCAAGGCTAATTAGTACAGAAATTAACTACGTTAAGGAAAAAAGCACTGAAGCAGAAAAGAAGATAAAAATAAAAAATGACAATATTAAGCTTCAGACCCTTAGAAAAGTTGTACTAAATAAAAAATGAAATCAGTATATTCTAATGCCGCAATAGTTTTTGGATCAGGAGGCGGAATAGGAAAAGCAATTAAACAGGAATTNCTCTCTGGTAGTGTATATGAAAATGTAATTTGCTTTAGTAAAAGCAATGATATTCAATTAGATATTACAGATGAAAATGCTATCATGAAAACTGCTTATGAATTAAAAAAGAAAAATATTAAAATTAGTTTGATTATTAATGCTATAGGATATCTGCATGATAAGACTTTTTTGCCCGAAAAAAAAATATCTGAAATTAGCAATGAATACCTTCTTAATTGTTTTAAATTGAATTCTATAGGGCATGCATTAATTATTAAATACTTTACTCCATTATTTAATCAAGAAACAAAATCATTTCTTGTATGCCTTTCTGCAAGGGTAGGAAGCATTACTGATAATTACCTTGGAGGATGGTTTGGTTATCGTGCTTCAAAAGCTGCATTAAATCAAATAGTAAAATCAGCTTCTATAGAAATAAATAGAAATTTACCAAATCTTATTCTAGCTTCTATTCATCCAGGCACTGTATATACAAAACTATCAAAACCTTTTATTAAAGAAAGCAAATGTTTTTCTACTAATGAGTCAGCAAAAAAGATTTTAAAAACTATTTTTAAATTAGAAAAAGAAGACTCTGGTAAATTATTGGATTATCATGGAAAAGTAATTCCATTTTAAAGCATGAAAGTTAAAAGAAAATTTGCTAAAAATGTTAATGGTTTAAAATATTTTTATTTACAATCAGGATATCTAAATAGGGAAAAATCAAACACGATTTTATTTTTACATGGATTTCCTGAGTTGTCATATAGCTTTAGATATTTAATGGAATACTTTACAAAAGAAGGGTACTTTTGTGTTGCTCCTGACCAACGAGGGTATGGTTTTACTAAATTAAAGAAAAATAAAAAAGACAAAGTAACTAACTATAGTATTTTAAATCTAACTAAAGATATTTTTTGTTTTCTAAAAGAATTAAAAATATCAAANGTAAATATAGTTGGACATGATTTTGGATCTTATGTTACTTGTTATTTTTCCTTGATATATCCTGATTTTATAAAATCAGTTGTTACTATGAGCATGCCTTTTAGTGGAACTAAAAATAAAAAATATAATTTTGATATAAAAAAAATTAATGAAGGTCTTAAGGCCCTTAAGCCTTCAAAAAAACATTACCAAGTCTATTTTTCAGGAAAATCTGCTAATAATAATATGACAAATAGCAAACAGGGTATTTTTAAATTTTTAAGAGCATATTATCATTTTAAAAGTTTTGATTATCAAAATAATCTTCCATATAAATTAAAAAATATATCTCCGATACAATTAGCAGAGATGCCTGAATATTATATTATGAAAAAAAACTTAGGCATGTCACAAACAGTAAAAAAATATATGCCAAGTAAATTACAAATAGATAATTGCTTTTGGCTTAACAATAAAGACTTAAAAATTTACGCTGAAAGCTTTAGAAAAAATACTTTTCAAGGTCCTTTAAATTGGTACAGAATGATGATAGACAGAAAAGAAAAAAAAAGAATTCTTGATTTAAAGCTCCCATCAAATTTAAAGTTTCCTTCAATTTTTATAGCAGGCAAGTCTGACTGGGGTATTTATCAAAAACCAGGTGAATTTGAAAATATGAAAAAATTTTTTACTAATAATTTTAAAGCTTTTATTATAGAGAAAGCTGGTCATTGGGTGCAACAGGAAAATCCAAAAAAAACTTTTGAAATTATCATTAATTTTTATAAATCTAATATAAAGAATAATATATAATATGACAGTTTTGAATATAGTAAAAATGGGACATCCAGTTCTTCGAAAAAAAGCTCTTAAAGTTCCTTTTAAAGATTTTGATAAAATTAAAGATTTAGTAAATAACATGAAAGAAACTCTGGAGCATATAGGGGCTAGTGGTTTAGCAGCGCCTCAAGTTTTAGTAAGCAAAAGAATAGTAGTTTATAGAGTTAATAGTAATAGAATCCCAAAAAATGCAGACTTTAAAAAAATACCTTGGACTATAATGATTAACCCCACTATCACACCATTATTAAAAAATAAAAAAGAATATTGGGAAAGGTGCCTTTCTATTCCAGGGCTGCATGGTAAGGTTCCAAGATATAGTAGTATTTTGGTAAAATATTATAATTTGAATAAAAAACTTGTAACTCACAAAGCTCATTCAACTTGGGCTGCACTTATACAACATGAATGTGATCACCTAGACGGAGTTTTGTATCCCATGCGAATGAAAAATTTATCTAATTTTGGATTTAATGACACTCCCGGAGATATTGCTAAGGATATTGTTAAAAGAAAAAAATCAATTGATCCTCTTTTTTTAGATCTAGTGAAAAATTGGTCAAAAGATAAATAATTAACAACCCTTATTATTTTTCCGTTATTATATATCATAAGAAAATTCTTGGAGGAACTATGGTCACTCTTGGTGATGCAATACTAGCCATCAACCCAGATGCAGTCTTTGAATACGAAGATATAGATACTATATCTTGGCAAAGAAGAACTAAGCCCATTAATAAAGAAGAAATACTATCTAAGTATAAAGAGCTCAAGGATTTAGAAAAAGAAAGAATTGCCCTAGAGAAAGCTAATCGAAAAGGATTTTTAGGAAAAGTTATAGCTTTTCTAGATGATAATAAAATTATCGTCTATAATTACAGACAGCCTTTAGCTACCTTTTCTATAGTTATATCACTAGTCTTTGTATTAACTGAAAACTTTCATAAAGTTAGATATACTATACTCACCGACCCATATGGCACTGAATTTGTATATGATAGATTTACAGGGAAGATTAAGAAAAAAATAAACTACTAATTAACTCATAGTCTTCTCTTTATTAGAGAAAATTATGAATATACTAGCCAATTTTGATAAATATAAAAGCTTTTTTCCTTTTAAAAAAAGACTTATTTTAATAAATTTTCTTATATTAACCTCCCTATTCTTCGTAATTTTTAAAAATATTAATGAAATTAGATACAAATCTATAGTTTCTGAAAATGGAGAAGTCTTTTTATTAGACAGATTCACCTCCAAAGTAAGGGTAAAGAAATAAATGGCTGAAGTAATTTTTCTAGTAATTGTTGCCATTTGTATAGTAGCACTATTTGCTATAGAAGGAAATCGAGCAAAGGAATTAAGTAAATTAGAAAATAAAATTGAATTTTTGCAAGATAGGTTACTGGAACTAGCAACAAGAACTGATGTGCAGGATGCTTTAATAAAAATAAAAGCCAACGACCCGCAGAGAAAGCTTCTGAAAGTTACCAATAAAGAAACTGGGTCAGTAAAACTCAAAGTCGTAACTAGAGATGGAGAAGAAGTTAAAGACGTAAAATTATCTTAAATTATAATTGATTATAAATTATACTATTGATTAAATTATAAACACTAAATATATTATTTTTCATTGATAATCGCTTTTGATTTGTTACCTTTAATTTTTTTAATTAATAAAGGAGCATAAATGCTAAAATTCGTTTTTTTTCTACTAGCCTCATTTGTTACCTCAAATTTGGCTTTAGCAGATGGTCATGAAACAGCAATAGCTGATCCGGCAGAAATAAGTTTTGTTTTTAATACCTTATTATTCTGTATAGGTGGATTTTTGGTTATGTGGATGGCCGCTGGGTTTACCATGTTAGAGGCTGGTCTTGTAAGAAGTAAAAATACAGTTGTAATCTGTATTAAAAATGTGGGTTTATTTTCTATAGCAGGAGTAGCTTATTATTTAATAGGATACAATCTTATGTATGCAGGAGTAGATGGTGGATATTTTGGGTCACTTAGTATCTGGTCTAGTGGAATTGGAAGTGACAGTGATTTAATTGGTCAAGATTATTCTCCCGCGTCTGATTGGTTTTTTCAAATGGTATTTGTAGCTACTACTGCATCCATAGTTTCAGGAGCATTGGCTGAAAGAGTTTTAATTTGGCCATTTTTTGCATTCGTAACTATTCTTACTGCGATTCTTTATCCTATTTCTGGATCATGGCAGTGGGGTGGAGGTTGGCTAAGCGAAATGGGGTTTTCTGATTTTGCTGGTTCTACCATAGTTCATTCAGTAGGTGGCTGGGCAGCTTTAACCGGAGCTATATTACTTGGGGCAAGAAAAGGTAAGTTTGACTCTAAAGGTAATGCGAGTGTAATGCCTGGGCAGTCGATACCAATGGCAACTTTAGGAGTATGGATATTGTGGCTGGGTTGGTTTGGTTTCAATGGAGCTTCTCAATTAGCATTAGGTTCATATGCAGATGCTAATGCAGTAGCTTCTATTTTCGCAAATACAACAATGGCTGCTGCTGGTGGTGTTATTGCACCTATGGCACTAAGTAGAATAGTTGATGGTAAAACTAATATTTCAGCTACACTGAATGGAGCTATTGCTGGTTTAGTTAGTATTACAGCTGAACCATTAACACCCACAATAGGTCAAGCAATTATTATCGGTGGCATAGGAGGTATTCTATGCATGTATGGAATGAAGTTGTTAGATAAACTTAAAATTGATGACGTTGTTGGTGCAATTCCAGCTCACTTAATTGCAGGAATATGGGGAACTATTATAGTTCCTTTCACTAATACTGATACGTCATATGGCATTCAAATAATTGGAATTTTAGCATTTGGAGTTTTTACAGTAGTTACTACTTCCATTATTTGGTCAATCCTAAAAATGAGTATAGGCATTAGAGCTTCTGAAGAAGATGAAGAATATGGCCTAGACATCACAGAAACAGGTACCTCAGGTTATCCAGAATACGTCTCAAAAAAATAACCATGTACTTATTAAAGTAGTAAGAGTATTTAATCTCTTACTACTTTAGAATTTTCTTTATATTAACCTAAATTATTAATAGAATAATTATATGTTAATTTTCTTCAGCCAAACATTAATGCTTTTTAGCTCTGCTATTAGTTTTTATATTTGGCTTCTTATTGCTCAAGCTATTCTGAGTTGGTTAGTGGCCTTTAGTATTTTGAATACTCAAAATAAACTAATTTATTTAATTGGAGATTTTTTGTATAAAATTACTGAACCAGCTCTTAAGCCAATAAGAAGAATATTGCCTGATTTTGGTGGCATTGATATTTCTCCAGTAATATTAATCATTATATTAATATTCTTTAGGGACTTGCTGTATAGATATGCATTATCAATGAATTTAAGTTAATTTCTAAATCTAAGTGACTTTAACTTTATAAACCCTTCGGCATCTTTTTGATTATACAAATTATCCTCTTCAAAAGTTGCTAACTTGTTATTATATAGTGATTTCCTAGACTTTCTTCCTAACAAACTAATATTACCTTGTCTTAAAAATAATTTAACTTGTCCCGTCACATTTTTTTGACTTTCATCAATTAAGGCTTGCAACATTTTTCTTTCAGGACTAAACCATAATCCATCATAGATAATTTTCGCATATTTTGGCATTATTTCGTCTTTTAAAGTTATAGAAGGACCATCTAATGTAATACTTTCTATTGCACGATGAGCTACTAATAAAATTTCACCACCTGGTGTTTCATAAACTCCTCTGGATTTCATACCTACTGTTCTATTTTCTACAATATCTTTTCTTCCTATACCGTGCTTGCCTCCTAATTTATTTAAATTATCAAATATTTTTTCTGGCGATAGTTTTTTTTTATTAATGCTAATTGGATCACCTTTAAAAAACTCTATTTCAATAAACTCTCCTTTAGATGAGCATTTTTCTGGATCTTTTGTCATTCTATACATTTTTTTTTCTGGGTGCTTCCAAGGATCCTCCAAAACTTTACCTTCATAAGAAATATGAAGTAAGTTTGCATCCATAGAATAAGGAGGTTCTTTTGTTGTTTTTCCCATAAGTGGTATATTATTTTTGTTAGCATATTTTATTAATTTAGCCCGAGAATTTAATCTCCATTCTCGCCATGGAGCTATAACTTTAATATTTTTATTATGAGCATAGTAACCTAACTCAAACCTTATTTGATCATTTCCTTTTCCNGTAGCNCCATGAGAAACATANTCTGCTTTAAACNTCCTNGCTACATCCATNTGAGCTTTAGCAATTAATGGCCTNGCTATNGCNGTTCCCAATAAATAAGTACCNTCATATAAAGCATTACACCTNAACATAGGGTATATGNATTCTTTAACAAAAANANTTTTTAGNTCTTTGACTATTACTTTGTAAGCTCCCATTTTTTTTGCATTTTTTTTTGCAGNTTCTAATTCATCTTTTTGNCCAACATCTGCAATAAAAGCAATGACATCTAATTTTTTTTCTAATTGCAACCACTTTAGTATCACAGAAGTATCTAGTCCTCCTGAATAAGCTAATACTACTTTTTTTTTCATAATCTTTCCCAAACTATTATTTTTGATTTAAAGATTTTAATTGTCCACAAGCTGCAAGAATATCATCTCCTCTTGGAATTCTAATTGTAGCTATAATCTTACCATTTTCCAAAATAAATTTTTTAAAATTATTAATTTTTTCAGGCGAGCTTACATTATACGTAGAATCGGGCCAGGGATTAAAAGGTATTAAGTTAACTTTTGATTTTAATGGACTAATAAGTTTAATTAATTGTTTAGCATCTTTTATAGAATCATTAACACCTTCTAGCATGATATATTCAAAAGTTATTCTCTTTTTTCTTTCTGAACTATTATAAACTTCTAATTCTTTAAAAAGTCTTGCAATAGGCCATTTTTTATTTACTGGAACTAATTCATCTCTAATATCATCAAAAGCAGCATGCAAGGATACTGCTAAATTTACGTCGGTATCTCTTTGAAAGTCTTTTATTTTGTTAACTATTCCCGATGTAGATAAAGTTATTTTTCTTTTTGAAATAGCTAAACCTTCTGTATCACAGAGAATATTAATTGAGTTTATAACATTATTGTAATTTAAAAGTGGTTCTCCCATTCCCATAAAAACAATATTAGTAACTTTTTTTTCCTCTGTTTTTTTCCTCCAATCCTCTAAGAAAAACTTAACTGTTATAATTTGACCTAAAATTTCTTCTAATTCAAGATTTCTCTCTAACTTCATAGTTCCAGTGTGACAAAAAGAACATGATAGTGAACATCCCACCTGAGAGGAAACACATATTGTCCCTCTTTTTCCTTCAGGAATAAAGACAGTTTCAATTTCTCTATTATCTTTTAATTTAAATAACCACTTTTTTGTTCCATCTTCTGATGTATAACTTTTTTTAACCTCTAATAATGAAATTGAAAAGTTTCTATCAAAAAGAGTTATTATGTCATTAGACAAATTATTCATATCAAAAAAACTTTTAGATCCTTTTACATAAAGCCAATTCCATATCTGATTAACTCTAAACAACTTTATTTTTTTATTTTTAATAAAGTCTTTTAAATCTTTTTTTGTAAGATCATATATATTTTTTTTATTTACAGACATCTTTAATTTTTTTAAATGCTTTTGTAAAACCAACTAAAGAATATGTATCTTTTGTTTCTGTCCCTCTATTAGAAGTACCCTCAGCAATTAAAATATTTCCTTTTTTCATGGCTTCTATAACTTTTATATGCAGTTTTGGATTTTTTGAAGGGTTTATCCAAGCAGTTTGAGAAAATGTATCTATTTCAAATGTAATACCATTATCTATAGTTAACTTAACTTTTTGATTATCAGAAAAATAATAACCGAAATCAAATCCCACGTAGTATTTATTTTGATTATTGTTACTATTGATTGCCACCATGGCATCTACTCTTCCTCTAATATTATATTCTCCCTCCATTTTCTTCGGTCTAGCTATTGTATAACAAATAACTTTATCTGCTTTAGCAAAAACTTCCCAATCATTGTACTCTCCTTTTTTAAACCATTTTTTTTCAACAGCATTTGCATTGCTAAAACAAATAATAAATATTAAAAAAAACTTTGATATTAAAAAAAGCATATTTACTACCGAGAATATTTAAGTAAGAATACTACATATATTATTATTTTTATCTAAAGTAAAATGTTTAATGTTGTTATAAAAAAATATGGAGACCCTGAAAATTTGATTTATGAGGAATCGGAAAGTCAAATTCTAAATGATACCTCAGTAAGGATAAAAGTAGAATCAGCAGGCGTTAATTTTGCAGATTTATTAATCATAAAAGGAAGATATCAAGAAAGACCAAGACCTCCTTTTTCTCCTGGTTTAGAAATTTCTGGTATAATTTTAGAAATAGGACAAAAGGTTTCTAGTCTTAAAGTTGGTGACAGAGTAATGTCAATTATGAAGTATGGAGGATATAAAACTGAGGTGATAGTGCCTGAAGATAATACATACCTTATACCAAAGAAAATGGATATTATAGAAGCTGGAGGTTTTCCTGTAATTTATGGAACTGCGTATAGTGCGATAATAACAAAAGCAAAATTAATTAAAAATGAAATATGTATTATATTAGGGGCTACCGGAGGGGTAGGGATGGCTGCTATCGAAATAGCAAAAGCTTATGGTGCCTTAGTAGTAGCATGTGGAGGCGATAACGAAAAACTAAAAGTATGTATTGAAAAAGGGGCAGACTACACTATTAACTACAATGATAAGATAATAAGAAAAGAGTTAAAAAGCTTTGGTATAAATGAAGTAGATGTTGTAATTGATATGGTTGGTGGACAATCAAGTTTAGATTTAGTTAAAACCTTGAAATGGAATGGAAGAATTATTATAGTTGGCTTTACCTCTGGTGATATACCTGCTATTCCAGTAAATAGATTATTGCTAAAAAATGCGAAAGCTGAAGGTCTATATTGGGGAGAGCTTGCTTATAGAGAACCTAAAGAAATTGGACATAATTTCTCAGTCTTAGAAAGTTTATTTAATAATAAAAAATTAAACCCCTCTGTAAACAAGGTTTTTCAATTAAAAGATGCTACAAAAGCCTTAAATCTATTGGCAAATAGAAAAAATATTGGAAAAATAGTTTTAAAATGTTAACTAGAAAATTTGACGTCAGTATCTGTTTTTTCTAAAATATCTTCTTTTGTAACATTATCAGCTAATTCTATAAGGTTTATTCCATTATTCACTTCGAAAACTCCTAAATTAGTTATAATTTTATTTACCACGCCTTTTCCAGTTAGTGGCAAACTACAATTTTCAACTATTTTTGAAGATCCATCTTTTGAGTTATGTTCCATAAGAACAATAACTTTTTTTACTCCAGCTACTAAATCCATAGCCCCTCCCATACCTTTTACCATCTTTCCTGGTATCATCCAATTCGCTAAATCACCATCTCTTGAAACTTGTAAGGCTCCTAAAATAGATAAATCAATATGACCACCTCTTATCATAGCAAAAGACTCAGCTGAGGAAAAATAACTTGTATCAGGCAGTGAAGTAATAGTTTGCTTTCCAGCATTAATTAAATCAGAGTCTTCTTCTCCTTTAAAAGGAAATGGCCCCATTCCAAGCATTCCATTTTCACTTTGCAAGGTAATATCTAAACTTTTTTCTATATGATTTGCTACAAGAGTAGGCATTCCTATTCCCAAATTTACATAGTCTCCATCCTTTAACTCTTGGGATGCTCTTAAACACATTTGCTCTCTATTCCAACTCATTTTTCTCTCACTGTAAGATTTTCAATTGATCTACTATAACCTTCACCTTTTATAATTCTATTAATATAAATTCCAGGAGTATGAATATGGTCTGGATCTAGATCCCCTGCTTGCACAATTTCCTCGACCTCTACAACTGTAACTTTTCCAGCAGTAGCCATCACTGGATTAAAATTTCTAGCAGTTTTCCTATAAATCAAATTTCCAGCTTCATCGCCTTTCCATGCTTTAATTATTGCCAAGTCAGCTACTAAACCTGTCTCCATTATATAATCTTTATCATTGAAAGATCTTGTTTCTTTATTTTTTGAAACTACGGTTCCTACACCAGTTGCAGTAAAAAATGCTGGTATACCAGCACCGCCAGCTCTTATTCGCTCCGCTAAAGTGCCTTGAGGATTAAATTCTAATTCAATTTCTCCAGATAAGTATTGTTTTTCAAAGAGTTTATTTTCACCTACATAAGAAGATATAGCTTTTTTAATTTGTCCAGTTTCTAATAATAATCCCAATCCATGCCCTTCAGTACCTGCATTATTTGATATGACTTTTAAATTTGAAACTCCACTTTTTTTTATAGCAATTATCAAGTTTTCAGGCAATCCGCATAATCCAAAACCTCCCGACATTATTGTCATTCCATTAAATAAAACATCTTCTAAGGCATTATCTGCACTACTAAATATTTTTTTATGTTTTCTTTTATTCATGTTTAGTTATAGATTATATAATTAAAGATTATGTCTTCAAGTATAAAATCAGGAATTTGGATGCTTTTTGCGTCTATAAACTTTGCCTTACTGAACACATTAGTAAAATATCTATCGGATGACTTTCATTTGTCTCAAATTATTTTTTTTAGGTCTTTCTTTGCTGTTCTTTTTATATTTCCTTTTATTATGAAANCAGGAATTCAAAGCTTAAAAACTAATTCAATNAANCTACAAATGGTTAGATGTAGTTTAGCAGTCTTGGCAATGTATTTATGGTTTTATTCTATCTCTAAAATGCCTTTAGCAGAAGCTACCGCTATAAATTTTACAGCACCTATATTTGGAGCAATTTTTGCTATTTTCTTATTAAAAGAAAAAATTAAATATAGAAGAGTTATTGCTATATTTATATCCTTAGTAGGTGCCCTAATAATAATAAGGCCTGGATTAACGCATTTTAACATTTTTATACTTATAACATTGATTGCTTCTATTTTAATGGGTATGGCCTCAGTCTATATCAAAAAAATTACTTTAGTAGACCACCCTAATGCTGTTGTCTTTTACATGCCAATGGTATTAGCTATAGTTTCTTTAGTTCCCTGTATAATTTTTTGGAGAAACCCTACACTTTTTTCCTTTATCCTCTTAACTTCTACAGGACTTACAGCATTTTTTGCACATATATGTATTACTAAAGCATTCTCTTCCTCAGACGCAACCTTCGTTCTTGTTTTTGATTATTTGAGACTTCCATTTACTGCAGTTTTAGCTTTTATTTTATTTAAAGAGATAACTGATTTTTGGGTATGGGTTGGAGGGCTTATAATATTTCTATCAAGTATCTATGTGGCTTATAGAGAAAGAAAAATCGGTAAAAAACCTAGCACCTCTTTGATGTCAGCAAAAAGAATTTAAAAAATGCTTAGCTTTTTTAAAAAAATAAATACAGATATTAAAGGAATTATTTATATATGTTTAGCTTCTTTATTCTTTTCTTTAATGTCAACTTTTGTAAAACTATGTTCCTCTAATTTAACACTGATAGAGATTATTTTTATTAGATCTTTGATAGCTAGTATTATTTTGTTACCAATAATTTTTACTTTTAAAATTAAAATTAAAACTAGCCTATACTCTGAGCATCTATTCAGGTCTATAATAGGAGTTAGTGCAATGTTTTTAAACTTTTACGCTGTAAGTAAACTTCCTCTTGCTAACTATACTATAATTTCTTTTACAAAAGTTTTTTTTATAATACCTCTAGCATTTTTATTTTTAAAAGAAAAAATAAAAACTATATCTTTTTTTTATATTTCTTTAGGGTTTATGGGAATTATAATTATGCTAGGATATGAAGAAGGTGAAAAGGAATTGTTTCCTTATTATGCATGTGCAATTTTAGCAACCTTGCTGATTGCTTGTATAAAAATTTTTATAAAAAATATTTCAAAAAAGGAAAATAATGCAAAAATTCAATTTTACTTTTCATTAAACTCTACTTTGCTTTTAATAATTCCTTACATGTTTACTTTCTCTATTCCTTTGCTAAAAGATTTTTTTTTCTGGGTGCTTCCAAGGATCCTCCAAAACTTTACCTTCATAAGAAATATGAAGTAAGTTTGCATCCATAGAATAAGGAGGTTCTTTTGTTGTTTTTCCCATAAGTGGTATATTATTTTTGTTAGCATATTTTATTAATTTAGCCCGAGAATTTAATCTCCATTCTCGCCATGGAGCTATAACTTTAATATTTTTATTATGAGCATAGTAACCTAACTCAAACCTTATTTGATCATTTCCTTTTCCTGTAGCTCCATGAGAAACATACTCTGCTTTAAACCTCCTAGCTACATCCATTTGAGCTTTAGCAATTAATGGCCTCGCTATAGCCGTTCCCAATAAATAAGTACCTTCATATAAAGCATTACACCTAAACATAGGGTATATGAATTCTTTAACAAAAACACTTTTTAGATCTTTGACTATTACTTTGTAAGCTCCCATTTTTTTTGCATTTTTTTTTGCAGCTTCTAATTCATCTTTTTGTCCAACATCTGCAATAAAAGCAATGACATCTAATTTTTTTTCTAATTGCAACCACTTTAGTATCACAGAAGTATCTAGTCCTCCTGAATAAGCTAATACTACTTTTTTTTTCATAATCTTTCCCAAACTATTATTTTTGATTTAAAGATTTTAATTGTCCACAAGCTGCAAGAATATCATCTCCTCTTGGAATTCTAATTGTAGCTATAATCTTACCATTTTCCAAAATAAATTTTTTAAAATTATTAATTTTTTCAGGCGAGCTTACATTATACGTAGAATCGGGCCAGGGATTAAAAGGTATTAAGTTAACTTTTGATTTTAATGGACTAATAAGTTTAATTAATTGTTTAGCATCTTTTATAGAATCATTAACACCTTCTAGCATGATATATTCAAAAGTTATTCTCTTTTTTCTTTCTGAACTATTATAAACTTCTAATTCTTTAAAAAGTCTTGCAATAGGCCATTTTTTATTTACTGGAACTAATTCATCTCTAATATCATCAAAAGCAGCATGCAAGGATACTGCTAAATTTACGTCGGTATCTCTTTGAAAGTCTTTTATTTTGTTAACTATTCCCGATGTAGATAAAGTTATTTTTCTTTTTGAAATAGCTAACCCTTCTGTATCACAAAGAATGTTGATTGAATTTATAACGTTATTGTAATTTAAAAGTGGCTCTCCCATTCCCATAAAAACAATATTAGTAACTTTTTTTTCCTCTGTTTTTCTCTTCCAATCCTCTAAGAAAAACTTAACTGTTATAATTTGACCTAAAATTTCTTCTAATTCAAGATTCCTCTCTAACTTCATAGTTCCAGTGTGACAAAAGGAACATGATAGTGAACATCCCACCTGAGAGGAAACACATATTGTCCCTCTTTTTCCTTCAGGAATAAAGACAGTTTCAATTTCTCTATTATCTTTTAATTTAAATAACCACTTTTTTGTTCCATCTTCTGATGTATAACTTTTTTTAACCTCTAATAATGAAATTGAAAAGTTTCTATCAAAAAGAGTTATTATGTCATTAGACAAATTATTCATATCAAAAAAACTTTTAGATCCTTTTACATAAAGCCAATTCCATATCTGATTAACTCTAAACAACTTTATTTTTTTATTTTTAATAAAGTCTTTTAAATCTTTTTTTGTAAGATCATATATATTTTTTTTATTTACAGACATCTTTAATTTTTTTAAATGCTTTTGTAAAACCAACTAAAGAATATGTATCTTTTGTTTCTGTCCCTTTATTAGAAATACCCTCAGCAATTAAAATATTTCCTTTTTTCATAGCTTCTATAACTTTTATATGCAGTTTTGGATTTTTAAAAGGGTTTATCCAAGCAGTTTGAGAAAATGTATCTATTTCAAATGTAATACCATTATCTATAGTTAACTTAACTTTTTGATTATCAGAAAAATAATAACCGAAATCAAATCCCACGTAGTATTTATTTTGCTTATTGTTACTATTGATTGCCACCATGGCATCTACTCTTCCTCTAATATTATATTCTCCCTCCATTTTCTTCGGTCTAGCTATTGTATAACAAATAACTTTATCTGCTTTAGCAAAAACTTCCCAATCATTGTACTCTCCTTTTTTAAACCATTTTTTTTCAACAGCATTTGCATTGCTAAAACAAATAATAAATATTAAAAAAAACTTTGATATTAAAAAAAGCATATTTACTACCGAGAATATTTAAGTAAGAATACTACATATATTATTATTTTTATCTAAAGTAAAATGTTTAATGTTGTTATAAAAAAATATGGAGACCCTGAAAATTTGATTTATGAGGAATCGGAAAGTCAAATTCTAAATGATACCTCAGTAAGGATAAAAGTAGAATCAGCAGGCGTTAATTTTGCAGATTTATTAATCATAAAAGGAAGATATCAAGAAAGACCAAGACCTCCTTTTTCTCCTGGTTTAGAAATTTCTGGTATAATTTTAGAAATAGGACAAAAGGTTTCTAGTCTTAAAGTTGGTGACAGAGTAATGTCAATTATGAAGTATGGAGGATATAAAACTGAGGTAATAGCACCTGCAGATAATACATACCTTATACCAAAGAAAATGGATATTATAGAAGCTGGAGGTTTTCCTGTAATTTATGGAACTGCGTATAGTGCGATAATAACAAAAGCAAAATTAATTAAAAATGAAATATGTATTATATTAGGGGCTACCGGAGGGGTAGGGATGGCTGCTATCGAAATAGCAAAAGCTTATGGTGCCTTAGTAGTAGCATGTGGAGGCGATAACGAAAAACTAAAAGTATGTATTGAAAAAGGGGCAGACTACACTATTAACTACAATGATAAGATAATAAGAAAAGAGTTAAAAAGCTTTGGTATAAATGAAGTAGATGTTGTAATTGATATGGTTGGTGGACAATCAAGTTTAGATTTAGTTAAAACCTTGAAATGGAATGGAAGAATTATTATAGTTGGCTTTACCTCTGGTGATATACCTGCTATTCCAGTAAATAGATTATTGCTAAAAAATGCGAAAGCTGAAGGTCTATATTGGGGAGAGCTTGCTTATAGAGAACCTAAAGAAATTGGACATAATTTCTCAGTCTTAGAAAGTTTATTTAATAATAAAAAATTAAACCCCTCTGTAAACAAGGTTTTTCAATTAAAAGATGCTACAAAAGCCTTAAATCTATTGGCAAATAGAAAAAATATTGGAAAAATAGTTTTAAAATGTTAACTAGAAAATTTGACGTCAGTATCTGTTTTTTCTAAAATATCTTCTTTTGTAACATTATCAGCTAATTCTATAAGGTTTATTCCATTATTCACTTCGAAAACTCCTAAATTAGTTATAATTTTATTTACCACGCCTTTTCCAGTTAGTGGCAAACTACAATTTTCAACTATTTTTGAAGATCCATCTTTTGAGTTATGTTCCATAAGAACAATAACTTTTTTTACTCCAGCTACTAAATCCATAGCCCCTCCCATACCTTTTACCATCTTTCCTGGTATCATCCAATTCGCTAAATCACCATCTCTTGAAACTTGTAAGGCTCCTAAAATAGATAAATCAATATGACCACCTCTTATCATAGCAAAAGACTCAGCTGAGGAAAAATAACTTGTATCAGGCAGTGAAGTAATAGTTTGCTTTCCAGCATTAATTAAATCAGAGTCTTCTTCTCCTTTAAAAGGAAATGGTCCCATTCCAAGCATTCCATTTTCACTTTGCAAGGTAATATCTAAACTTTTTTCTATATGATTTGCTACAAGAGTAGGCATTCCTATTCCCAAATTTACATAGTCTCCATCCTTTAACTCTTGGGATGCTCTTAAACACATTTGCTCTCTATTCCAACTCATTTTTCTCTCACTGTAAGATTTTCAATTGATCTACTATAACCTTCACCTTTTATAATTCTATTAATATAAATTCCAGGAGTATGAATATGGTCTGGATCTAGATCCCCTGCTTGCACAATTTCCTCGACCTCTACAACTGTAACTTTTCCAGCAGTAGCCATCACTGGATTAAAATTTCTAGCAGTTTTCCTATAAATCAAATTTCCAGCTTCATCGCCTTTCCATGCTTTAATTATTGCCAAGTCAGCTACTAAACCTGTCTCCATTATATAATCTTTATCATTGAAAGATCTTGTTTCTTTATTTTTTGAAACTACGGTTCCTACACCAGTTGCAGTAAAAAATGCTGGTATACCAGCACCGCCAGCTCTTATTCGCTCCGCTAAAGTGCCTTGAGGATTAAATTCTAATTCAATTTCTCCAGATAAGTATTGTTTTTCAAAGAGTTTATTTTCACCTACATAAGAAGATATAGCTTTTTTAATTTGTCCAGTTTCTAATAATAATCCCAATCCAT
>NHEU02000006.1 GCA_002171495.2 Alphaproteobacteria bacterium TMED93 | reverse complement strand
ACTGCTAATTGCATACCAAAACATATCCCCAAAAAAGGGATATTATTTTCTCTTGCATATTTTATGGAATAGAGCTTTCCTTGTATCCCTCTGCTTCCAAAGCCTCCAGGAACTATAACTCCTTCAAGCTTTTCAATTTTCTTTTTTAAGTTTTTAAGCTTTCCAGCATCAATCCAATTAATTTTAATTTTTGTGTTATTTTTTATTCCGCTATGAATAAGAGCTTCTACTAAAGATTTATAAGCATCTTTGAGTTCAATATATTTTCCAACTATTCCTATCTCTACATTTCTTTTTAAAATATTTTGTTTTTTTGTAATATTATTCCAGTTTATTAAATTTGGTTTTTTTGGATTTTTAATACCAAAAGATTGCAATACTCTTATATCTAATTTTTCTTTAAAAAATAAACTTGGTATCTCATAAATGCTATTTACATCTAAGGCCTGTATGATATTTCTAGTTTCAACATTACAAAATAAAGAAATCTTTTTTTTATCATCTACTAAAATACTTTTTTCACATCTACAAATTAAAATATCTGGTTGAATTCCTATTTCTCTTAATTCTTTAACTGAATGTTGAGTAGGTTTAGTTTTATGTTCATCAGTTACTGATAGGTAAGGAATTAGAGTACAATGTATGAAAACTGTTCTAGCGGCAGACAACAAGTTTCTAAGTTGCCTGATGGCTTCAAGAAAAGGCAAACTCTCTATATCACCTACAGTGCCTCCTACCTCTATTATTAAAAAATCCTCATTTTTAATTTGAAATAGAATTCTTTCAATTATTGCGTTGGTAACATGAGGAATTACTTGGACTGTTTTACCAAGATACTTCCCTTTTCTCTCATTTGAAATAACTTGTTGATAAACTTTACCAGCTGTAATGTTATCATTTTTACTAGCATTAACTCCGGTAAATCTCTCATAATGCCCTAAATCTAAATCTGTTTCTGCCCCATCATCAGTAACAAAAACCTCTCCGTGTTGATTTGGATTCATAGTTCCAGGATCAACATTTAAATAAGGGTCTAACTTTCTAAGTCTAACTTTAAATCCTCTAGCCTGCAACAAGGCACCTAAGGAAGATGCTGATATTCCTTTACCTAAAGAAGAAACCACTCCTCCCGTGACAAAAATTATTTTAGTTTTCAAATTTGAAATCTTAATAATAATTTAACTCACTCTGTATCAGGAATAATTGCTTTGTCACCTTTAGTTTCATTTGGTATTACAATCTCCTCTATTTCTTCAGATTGAATTACAGAACTATCATTCTTATTTTTTGTTAAAATAGCTAGAAATAAACTATTAGCTAAAAAAAGAACTCCTATAATAGTAGTTAATTTAGTTAAAAAGTCAGCACTTCTTCTACCTTCCAACATTCCAGAAAAGTTTGCACCGCCACCTAAACCTCCAAGAGCACCACCATCACTTCTTTGAAGAAGCACTGATAATACAAGCACTATAGCCAAAATAGCATGGAGAATTAAAAATATATTAAACATAAAAATCCTTTAAATTATAGACTATCATAAATTCTTTTAAAATCATCAGCTTTTAATGAAGCGCCTCCTATAAGCCCTCCGTCAACATTAGAAGTACTAAATATAGCCTTAGAATTATTATAGTTTACAGAACCTCCATATATAACACAAATATTTTTTACTTTATATTGACTATAAAAAATACTTTTTATATATCCATGCACCTTTTTAATTTCTTCTAAACTTGGTGTTTTATCAGTTCCTATGGCCCAAACAGGCTCATAAGCAATTACTAAATCTTTAAAAGATGTTTCACTATTAAAAATATTAGCAAGCTGATATTTAATAACATTTTTTGTTCTTGATTTTTCATAGTCATCAAGGTTTTCACCAACACAAAATATTACTTTTAATTTATTATTAAAAGCATTTTGCAATTTTTTAGTTAAAACAAGATTGTTTTCATTATAATTAGTTCTTCTTTCTGAATGACCTATTAAAACATATTTACATCCTAACTCTTTTATCATTGCTGCTGAAACATCGCCTGTATATGCACCTACAGAAAATTGACTACAATCTTGAGCACCTAAGTTTAAAAATTTATTGCTTAGTTTTTGTTTTATAAAATTAATGGATTGCAGTGAAGGCAATAAAATAAAGTCTTTTTTAGAATTTCTTTTTAGTTTTTTTACTATTTTTTTTGCTAAAAGCGCGCCTCTTTTGCAATCAATATTCATTTTCCAATTTGCTATTAATAGTTTTTTCAAAGTTTACTGTATTTTTTTATTTTTTTAATTAGTATATATTATTTAAAATATTCTGGTAAATATGTAAATATGATAAATAATATAACTTTATTTTTAAAAAATTTAGGTTCTAAATTTTTAATAATTATTATTGCTCTTAGTTTTGCTGTTTGGGGCATAGGTGATATTTTTGTTAGTAATAATAATAATCCTACTATAGCAAAAGTTGGCAAATCTGAAATAAAACTTAATGAATTTCAATTAGACTATCAATTATTAATAGATAGATTGAGACAAACAAACCAACAACCTGTAACAGAAGAACTTTTAAAGGCCCTGGGTATACACCATAACGTAATAGAGAACTTAGTTTCTAAGAAATATATTAATATTCTTTCTAAAGATCTAAATATATCAATAGGTGATAAATATGTTAAAAAAGCAATTATAAATAATCCTATTTTTAATGACCAATTAGGTGTTTTTAATAAAGATTACTACAATTATTATCTAAGTAGAAATAATTTAAAAGAAAAAGATATTTATAATATTTCAAAAGACTCAATNAGCAATGATCTGTTNTTNCAAAGNATAGGATATTCAGAGTTTGTTCCAGAAAAGATTGCNNATAATATNGTNAAAAAAAGAGATTTAGTTAGAAAGGCAAAAATTATAACTATAGATACTTCTGCAAAATTAATTTCTAATAAAATATTTGATGATGATTTAATTAATAAAAAATATGAAAAAGAGAAAAATAACTTTTTAGATCCAGAAACAAGAGATATATCAATTATAACTTTTTTTTATAAAAATCAATTAAACAATATAGACATTAAAGAACAAGAACTAAAAAGTTTTTATGATGACAACATTAAACTTTATAAAAAAGATGAGACTAGAAATACTTTTATTGTTCAATTCAATACAAAAAAAGAAATAGAAGAATTTATTGATGGTTTTAAAGAAAATAAAGATTTTTTTGAGACACTAAAAAAGTTTAATAAAAATAAAGATGAAAGCAATTTGGGAAATATTGGAATTGATGATGTTGACCCAGAAAGCTCTGAAGCTATTTTTAATTTATCAGAAAAACAAATAAGTCAAATCTTTAAAACGTCTTTTGGTTACAAAGTCTTTTACTTAGAAAAAATTAATAAAGAACAAATTNAATCTTATTCTAAAGTCAAAGAGCAAATTAAAAGAGATATACTTAAAGAAAAATCTAATGAAAAGATTTACAATTTAGCAAATATGTTTTACGAAAAATTTTTAAATACTAAAAATTTTACTTTATCTATAGAAAATCTTGATGCACAAATAAAAGAAGTTAAAAATATTAATTTAATTAATTTAGAAAAAAATAAAGAATTAAAAATATTAGGATTAAATGAAAGCGAAATGTCTAAAATAATATTTAACTTAAATAATAATGATATAAGTGAGATTATTGAAGATAATATCAATAATCTACACTATATATATCTAAATAATATTAATCAAGCTAAAGAAAAAAAATTATCTGAAATTAAAAATGAAATTTTGAATTTACTATATGATGATGAAAGAAATAAAGAAGCTAAAATTTTAGCAGATAATTTTAAGAAAAAATTTCAATCTAGCAAAACCTATGAAAAAGGTAATACTAATTTTATAAAAGAAAAGTCTACTGATTGGATTACTTGGGATAATAGGTTAGGAAAAAATATAAATATAAATATAAAAGATTTGGTGTTTAATACTAAATTAAACAATCTATCTAAAATGATAAACCTTAAAAAAGGAATTTATGTGATGGTTTTGCCTACAATGCAATCTAATAGTGTTCTTAAAGATAAAAATACTTCAAAAGTTGAGAGGGTTATCAACGAATTAAATGAAAGCATAGAAGCTGATATAAATAGAGCATTATTACAGGATATGAGCAATAGGCACAAAAGTAATGTAAATCAGAAGTTTTTAAATTCATTTTAAAATGTATGAAATTAACCCAGATTTTAATTCATTTAGACGCAACTATCTCAAAAGAAAAAATCAATTATTTTGGAAAGTTTTTAAGTCTGATTTAGATACTCCAGTTTCAGCTTATTTAAAATTATGTGAAAATTCTAATAAAAAAAATTGTTTTCTTTTAGAATCAGTGCAAGATGGTTCATACCGAGGCAGATATTCAATAATTGGAATGTTGCCAGACATAGTATGGAAAAGTATTCAAAATCAAGTTTTTTTAAAAAAAGTTTATAAAAAAAATAATTATNTTAAAGTTAACAAAAAACCTTTATTATCTTTAAAAGAACTAATAGATAATTCAAAAGTAGAGTTTCCTAATTTTTTACCACCGATGTCAACTGCTTTAATAGGTTATTTAGGATATGAAACTATAGAGCAGTTTGAGGAAATTCCAGAAAGAAAATCAAGTGATTTCAAGTTACCTGACGGTTTTTTTATTAGGCCTACAATTATGGCTATATTTGATAATCTAAAAAATCAACTAATAATTACTACCCCATCTTGGTACGAAGAAAATTTGAATTTAAAAATAGAATATTCAAAAAAAATTAAATTAATTAATACAATAAGAGAGATACTTGAAAACCCTGTAAAAAAAATTAAAAGGANAAACTATACTAATAAAATAAAACCAAAATCTAATATTTCTAAGGATAAATTTCTAAATATTATTAATATAGCCAAAGAACATATTTATAAAGGAGATATATTTCAAGTAGTCTTATCTCAACGTTTTAAAGCTAAGTTTACCCCTCCTCCATTTGAATTATATAGATCATTAAGAAGTTTAAACCCTTCTCCATTCTTGTTTTTTTTAAACTTTGAAGATGAGGAATTTGGAAATTTTTCATTAGTTGGTTCAAGTCCAGAAATTTTAATAAAGCTTGAAAAGAACAAAGTTACTGTAAGACCCATAGCTGGAACCAGACCAAGAGGGAAAAATAAGAATGAAGATGAAAAAAATAGGGATGATTTATTAGCAGATCCCAAAGAGCTTTCTGAACACTTAATGCTCTTAGATTTAGGAAGAAATGATGTAGGTAGAGTTTCTAAAATAGGCACAGTCAAAGTTACTGAAAAAATGTTAGTTGAATACTATAGTCACGTAATGCACATTGTTTCAAATGTTGAAGGTGAAATTAAATCAAAAAAGAATATTTTAAATACTCTTATGTCAGGGTTTCCAGCAGGCACTGTATCAGGGGCACCAAAAATTAGGGCTATGGAAATTATTAATAGTTTAGAACCTACTAGTAGAGGAATTTATGCTGGATGTGTAGGATATTTTTCTGGTAATGGTGATATGGAAACTTGTATTGTATTAAGAACAGCAATACTTCAAGAACAAAATATGTATGTTCAGGCTGGNGCAGGAATAGTTGCTGATAGCAATCCGGAAAAAGAATATCAAGAGACGATTAATAAAGCGAAAGCATTATTTATGGCAGCAGAAAAAGCATTAGAAAAAGAAAAGTAAATGTATGTATTTATTAGTAGATAATTATGACAGCTTTACTTGGAATGTTTATCATAGCATTGCAAACCTAGGCGCAAAAGTCATTGTCAAAAGAAATGATAAGCTAAACCTTAAAAAAATATCCTATAATTCCTTTAAAGGAATTATCTTTTCTCCAGGCCCTGGACATCCTAAAGACTCTCTTCACATGCTTAAAATTATAGAAAAGTTTAAAATTAAAATTCCATTATTGGGAATTTGCTTGGGGCACCAAGCATTAGCTTTATCATTTGGTGCTAATATTGAAAAGATGAAGCAAGTAATGCATGGAAAAACAGACGATATATTAATTATTAAAAAAGATAAAATTTTTAAAAACTTCCCTAAACATTTTACTGCTACAAGGTATCACTCTTTAGAAGTTGTAAATAAAAAATTGCCTAGTAATATTGANGTTTTAGCAACTTCTAAAAATAAAACNATTATGGCCTTAAAAATTAAAAAGTATAATATTTACGGAGTACAGTTTCATCCTGAGAGTATTTCATCACAATATGGAAATACTTTATTTGAAAATTTTATAAAATTNTGTGAAAAAAANAAAATAATATGAANATTTCTAAAATTTTATATAAACTATCTAATAATTTAAATCTCACTTCTAATGAAGCAAACTTTGTTTTTACTCAGATAATTTCAGGAAAACTATCTGAAATACAAACATCTGGTCTACTAATGGCCTTGGCCACAAAAGGAGAAACAGTACAAGAAATTATTGAAGCCTCAATGGTGCTTAAGAAAAAATCTAAAAAATTAAAAGTAGGAAAAAATATATTAGACACTTGTGGAACTGGAGGAGATGGAAAAGAAACGCTTAATGTTTCAACCGCTACTGCAATCTTAACTTCTGCTTGTGGTATAAAAGTTGCAAAACATGGCAATAGAGCAGTTTCATCTAAGTCAGGATCTTCTGATGTTTTGCAAGAACTAGGTGTAAATATAAATGCTGATTTAAAAAAAGTTAAAAAATGTCTTGATGAAATTAATATCTGTTTTTTAATGGCTCCCTTATACCATTCAGGAATGAAAAACGTTGCAAATGTAAGAAGTATTTTAAAAGTTAAAACTATATTTAATTTATTAGGGCCTTTGGTAAATCCGGCTAATGCTGATATGCAACTTATAGGAGTATACGATAAAAAACTACTTTTACCTATTGCAAAATCTCTTAAAAAGCTAGGTTTAAAAAAAGCCTGGGTAGTTTGTGGAGAAAATGGAGTAGACGAAATAACACTTTCTGGAAAAACTTTTGTAATAGAGTTAAAAAATAATAAATTAAGAAAGTTTGTTATAGATCCAAATAAAGTTGGGTTAAAAAAATCTCCACTAAACAAAATAAAAGGTAAAAATCCGAAATTTAATGCTAAAGAAATTCTAAACTTATTTAAAAACAAAAACACCAATCCTTTTTTTAAAGATATTGTGTTACTTAATACCTCAGCATGTTTAGTGATTGCAAATAAAGCTAAAAATTTGAAAGAAGGTTTAATTTTAGCTAATAAAAATTTAATTAATGGTAATGCTCTTGAGAAACTTAATAAATTAATAACAATTAGCAATGAATAATATACTTAATCAAATATGCAAAGATAAAAGAGAGCATGTAGATATACAAAGAAAAAAAGTTACAGAAAAAGAATTACAAATTATGATTAATGACTCTGAAAAACCTAGAGAATTTAAAAAAAAAATAGACTCGAATTATAAAAAGAACTGTATATCAATTATAGCTGAAGTTAAAAAAGCAAGCCCCTCTAAAGGAATAATATCAAAAAACTTTAATCCAGCAGAAATTGCGAAATATTATACTAAAGGAAATGCAACCTGTATATCGGTCCTAACTGACTCAAAATACTTTTTAGGAAGCGCAAATGACCTTAAAATTGTAAAAAGTAATACAAATCTTCCAATTATCAGAAAGGATTTCATCATTAGTGAATATCAAATAATTGAAAGCAGAGCAATAGGAGCGGACTGTGTATTACTAATTCATGGTGTAATAAGCACAAAAAAAATGATAGCTTANATTAAGTTAGCAAAACAATTAAATATGGATGTATTAATTGAAACTCATAATTATGAAGAACTATTATTTTGGATAAAGACTAAAGATGTTTTATTAGGNATCAATAATAGAAATTTAAAAAATATGGAAGTTAATATCAATCATAGTGTTAAACTAAAAAATAAACTTGATAATAGTCTAAATATAATTTGTGAAAGTGGAATAAGTAGTATTGAAGATATAAATTATTTANTTNAAAATAATTTTAAAACTTTTTTAATAGGAGAATTTTTAATGAATGCAAAAGAACCAGATAAATTACTTAATAATATTTTTAATATTAAAAAATGAAATCTTCACATTTTGATAATAAAGGGCTAGCTAGAATGGTTGATATTTCTTCAAAAANAATATCAAAAAGAATAGCNNTAGCNAGCAGNAANATTTNTATGAAAAAAAATACTTTTGAAATGATTAGAGATGGTAATCANAAAAAAGGTGATGTATTAGCCATAGCTAGAATTGCTGCCATTATNTCAGTAAAAAAAACTCATGAACTAATNCCNTTATGTCATCCNATAAATGTAGANGCGGTGGNAGTAGATTTTAAATTAAATAAAAAGNNNTTTTNNGTGGAATCAATAATTTCTTGTAAAACTACCAATAAAACAGGNATTGAAATGGAAGCATTAACTGCNGNNTCTGTCGCTGCATTAACTATTTACGATATGTGTAAATCAGTTGATAAAGGCATGAAAATTGATTCTATCATACTCATACATAAGAGTGGTGGCAGGACCGGAACATATAATAAAAAATGATTTCAGTAAAAAAAGCTTTATCAATTATTGAAAAAGTTAAATATAGTGTAGGAACCGAATATATTGCCTCTAATAAAGCTCTAGGAAGAATAGTATCAGAAAATGTTTTGTCAAAAACTGATAATCCTCCTTTTAATATGTCTGCAATGGATGGTTATGCTGTCTGCAATAAACCCCATAATAAAGTATATAAAGTTGTAGGAGAAATTTTTGCTGGGCATAGTATGTCAAAGAAAAAAATTTTAAAAAATGAAGCAGTTAGAGTTTATACAGGAAGCAAACTACCACAAGGTACAACGACTGTAATAATACAAGAAAAAACTAAGGTTCTTGATAATAATTTTATTTTACATACAAATAACTCTCTAAAGATAGGAGAGTATGTAAGAAAAAAAGGCTTAGACTTTAAGAAAAATAAAACTATTATCAAAAGTGGTAAAATTTTAAATGCAAGAGATATAGCCCTTTTAATTTCTGCAAACTGTAAAAATATAAAAGTTTTTAAGAAACCAAAAGTTTCAATATTATCTACTGGAGATGAATTAATATTTTCTGAAAAGATAAAAAAAGATAGTAATATTTTTGCCTCATCCCTTTATATGCTTGAAGCATTAATTCATTTATCATTTTCAGAATGCATTCATAAAACAATAGTCAAAGATAATAAAAATAAAATTAAAAAAGCATTAAGAGAAGCAATAAAGTCAGATATTATTATTACAACTGGAGGTGTATCAGTTGGTAAAAAAGATTTGATAAGGTCTAGTTTAATAGAACTAGGTTTCGAAGAAAAATTCTGGAAAATAACAATGCGTCCAGGAAAACCTCTTTTATTTGGTATATTAAAAAGCAAACCAGTATTCTCTTTGCCCGGGAATCCAGTATCAACATATGTTTGTTTTTTAATTTTTATTTTTCCTTTTTTAATCAAAATACTTAATTTAAAAAACAATTATTATAAAAAAATTGCTAAGCTTGCTAATAATACAAAGCTTGCTAGTAAAAGAGAGTCATATTTAAGGGGTTTTTTTTATAAACAAAACAATGAGAACTTTGTGAAATGCTTGTCTAATCAAGACAGCTCCTTACTAAATATGCTTGCAACATCTAATTGTCTAATTAAAATTCCAAGTAATAAAAAGTATTCAAAAAATATGTTTGTTGAAATAATTCTTTTTCCTCCATTATTTTAATTATACTGCTTGACAAAGAACAAGAACTAAAGTAGAACAAATTTAATTATGTTAACAGCAAAACAATTTAAACTATTGGAATATTTAAAACAATCCTTTAAAGAAAATAGCGTTTCTCCATCATTTGAAGAAATGAAACTAGCTTTAGGCTTAAAATCAAAGTCTGGCATTCATAGATTAATCACTGCTTTAGAAGAAAGAGGATTTATAAAAAGACTACATAATAAAGCAAGAGCTATTAATATCCTTACAAAAGACGAAGACTTGAAACTTAAAAATAACCATTATAATGAAACTAATTTAAAAAATAATGAAACTAATTTAAAAAGTGTAAAGATTTATGGTAAAATAGCTGCCGGCACACCCATAGAAGCTATTGAAAGCCCTGAAGGGTTTATGAGTATTCCATCAGAAATGATAAAAAATACTAATCAACATTATGCATTAAAAATTTCTGGAGAATCTATGATTGATGCTGGAATATTAGATGGAGATATTGCAGTTTTAGAAAAAACAGAATTAGTAAACAATGCAGATATAGTAGTAGCACTTATAGATAATCAAGA
>NHEU02000018.1 GCA_002171495.2 Alphaproteobacteria bacterium TMED93 | reverse complement strand
ATCACTCTGCTTCTCAACAGCTACCGTTTCGTCAGTGTTCTTAATAGACGTAGTGCCATCACTCCATACGGAAGTGCTATCAAGTACTGGTTTATTTCCATCTGAATCAACAATATCAATGTCATCAGAGGTTGTGCCATCTGAAAGTAAATCAATATACAAACCATTTTCGGAATCTCTTTGTAGACGAGCGCCGGTTGTGTCGGTACTCACTGTGGTTAATGCAGCAACCAGACCAATACCGCCATCACCATTCAAATCTTGATTAAATTTAGCTTCATGCTTGGTAATTCCAGTCCTAATCGATTTAGCTATATCAACCAAGCCTGCAGAACTAACTTCGTAAAGTTGCCAATCAACATCAGTAATACCACTAACTACAGAAGTATTTTTAACGGCCAAGAGATATGATCCATCCGATAATTTCTCAACTGCGTAAGATAGGCTGATCGAGGAATTGGAGTCTGAACCAATGGTCCAACTCTGAGAATCGTCAAATACAGGGGTGCCACCGTATGCATCAACTATAGGTATGGTGTTTGTGCCATCTAAAATATGCAGACCACCCTCTGAATCTCTTTGCAATAAAGCTCCAGTGGTATCAGTGGTTAATGTTGTTTTAGCTTGTGTAAGGCCAATGCTACCATCCGCATTTAAATCTTGATTGAATGATTCCTCATGCTTTGAAATACCTCCAAGCTTTCGTCTTGAATAATCAATGACGCCTGCACTAGACATAGATAGTACTTCCCATTCAATATCTGTAGCACCATTGTACAAATCTGTAGATTTGATGGCTAACTTAAAGGTTCCATCCTGCTGCTGTTCAACAGCCCAAGATTCTCTAGTAAAGGAACTACTATTATTACCATCGGTAAATGAATCAGATTCATCAAAAACTGGTGTTGTGCCATCTGGGTCAACAATAGGAATTAATGTTGAGCCATCGTTGTCAACATCTATGTATAGACCGTTTTCATCATCCCTCTTAAGACGAGAACCAGCCTTATCGGTAGAAATAGATGTTAGAGACGTAGAAATACCTATGGAACCGTCGCCATTTAAGTCTTGATTGAAGGACTCCTCTCTCTTTGTGATACCACCCCAAGAGGATGATGTCCAATCTAAAACACCCGAACTGTTAATAGTAAATACATTCCACTCAGTATCAACTGAACTGGAAACAGTATCTGTATAAGTGGCCTTAATTGCAAGACTAAATGAACCGTCATCTGACTGCTCTACTGCCACAGCCTCCTGTATATAATTAATGTTCTCCCAGGAATCAGACTCCCTAAAAGTAATTTGATCACCATTGCTATCTACAATGTTAATAAGATTTTGCCCGTTACCTAAAGAATCAATGTATAGATTATTTTCACCATCCCTTTTCAGTATCGCACCAACCGTATCCGTAGAGAAAGAGATGAGTGAGTCGGCCGAGAATCCAATCGTCCCGTCATTATTCATGTCCTGATTAAATGTAGACTCGTGCTTGGAAATGCCCTTGTATGTATTGGGCTTAGAGCCAAGCAAGCCGTTAGAATCAACCGTGTAGATACTCCAATTGGTATCAGTCGATGACTCAGAGGAAGTTGTATAGGTATCCGTAGTTTTGACCGCTAACTGATAAAGGTCGTGATCACTAACATATTCTACAGAATAAGCAATTTCAATCCATGAACTGGTGTTTCCACCAANTGTCCAAATATTGGATTCATTAAAACTTGGTGATCCACCAAGGGAATCAATTATAGGAATAGTCTTTGTACCATCCTGAATGTAAAGTGAATCTTCCGAGTCACGCTGCAATGTTGCGCCAGTAGTATCAGTGGATACAGGTGTGAGCGATGCTGATAATCCTATACCACCATCAGAGTTCAAGTCTTGCGCAAAATAAGTTTCTTGCTTGGTAATACCTCCGAAATAAGAGCTCGACCAATCGAGTAAGCCATCCTTACTAATAGAGTAAACTGACCAATTGACCTCAGACTCACTTCCCCAAGTATTTGTATTTTTAACTGCAAGTTTGAAAGAACCATCACTCTGCTCTTCTACGGCTACTGACTCTTGAGCCCAAGAGATCGTAGTTGAGCCATCTTGCCAGCTATTAGAATCATCAAAACGAGGAGCTCCTCCCGACTGGTCTACAACTGAGATGATCTGACCAGATTTATCTATGTAAAGACTATTTTCTGAATCACGCTTCAATCTTGCACCAGTAGTATCTGCAGCGACAGAGGTTAGAGCTGCTTCTATTCCTATACCCCCATCATTATTCAAATCCTGATTAAACAAGGATTCATAC
This sequence comes from Alphaproteobacteria bacterium TMED93, assembly GCA_002171495.2. GTDB lineage: Bacteria > Pseudomonadota > Alphaproteobacteria > TMED109 > TMED109 > JAYYAX01. The sequence goes on along the minus strand of NHEU02000018.1, from coordinate 8,258 downwards.
TTAGCAATACCTCCCCATGTAGAATTATCCCAATCTAATACTCCAGAAGAAGAAACCGAGTAGACGTTCCAGTTTACATTGACAACAGAATTATAAGTGTCAGTGTTCTTAATTGCAAGTTTAAATGTACCATCATTTTGTTGCTCAATAGCAATTGCTTCTTGCTTCCAAGACCCAGAACCTCCTGAATCAGTCCAAGAGTGGGTATGGTCAAAAACAGGTGCCTCACCTTGCTCATCTAGAACAGCTGTAGGACTTGCTCCGTCATTAAGATCTATATAAAGTGAATTCTCAGTATCACGCTTTAATTTTTCGCCCGTGATATCAGAATTGACATCACTTAAAGACGCGGCAAGTCCCTTGCCTCCATCACCATTCAAATCTTGATTAAAGGAATCCTCATGTTTTACGATTCCTCCAAATGTGCTTGTTGGATCGAGGACACCAGTACTGCTTATTGTAAAAACTTGCCAATCGACCGTAGATTCTTCATTATCCTTATCCTTATTACGCACATTTGTAGTTTTTACAGCGAGTTTATAGCTACCGTCCGATTGTCTTTCAACAGCAACTGATTCTTGTGTCCATGCATTGGTAGACCAACGATCAGACCACGTACCCGAATCGTCTAATCTTGGTGCATCTCCCCATTGATCCAAAATATTAATTAGAGTGCNGTTGTCATCGATATAAAGNGCATTATCAGGATCTATCTTGAGTTTCGCACCAGTTGTATCAGTAGAGACTGTTGTTAGAGATGCATTAATACCAACACCACCGTCTCCATTCAAATCTTGATTGAAGTAATCCTCATATTTTGTTATGCCTCCATAAGTGGCACTATTCCAATCAATAAAACCAGACGAGGAAATGTCATAAACATTCCAATCTATCTCTGTCTGAGTAGCTTCACTGCCAAAGGCCCACTGATGGATATTTTTGATTGCTAGCTTATAAGAACCGTCTGCCTGTTGCTCAACAGCAATAGGTGATTCGGTGAAAGAGCCTGAACCCCAAGCATCCGCCCATTTGTCTGAGTAATTAAATGCAATATTCTCGCTGTTGCTGTCAAGTATAGGAAGAATATTGGTGCCATTATCATTAACATCAATGTACAGATATCCATCTAGATCAGTCTGAAGAGTCGAAGATCCTGTGGTGGTATCTGTACTAACCTTAGAGTACGAAACCCCAGTAGTTCCATCCAAATTCAAATCTTGGCCAAAGGAAACTTCGTGCTTAGTAATTCCATCCCANGTTGCCGAACCCCAATCTAGGACGCCCTGATTGTCTACTGTATAGACATTCCAATCTACGATGAGCTCTTCAGTACTACCTTGTACACGTTTGTGTGTGCGCTTAACTGCAAGCTTATATGTACCATCTGTCTGTCTTTCTACAGCAACGGGCTTCTCAGTAAAAGTATTAGTCTCTTTTGCATTTGACCATGAATCTTCGTGATCAAGGATTGGAGCTCCACCCCACTGATCAACAATTGGAGTTATTACTCCNGTTGCAGAAACAATATATAGAGCATTTGTAGAATCTCTCTTCAGTTTCTCACCGGAAGTATCCAAGTCTTCATTAATTAGTGCGGCACTTAGGCCAGTGCCTCCGTCACCATTAAGATCCTGACCAAAATCATCCTCATGCTTAACGATACTACCCCACGTAGAGCTGGACCAATCTAAGTTGCCTGTACTGTCAATAGTGTATATATTCCAGTCACTCGTAGTAACAACGTCATTATCACCTTCCTTGTATTCGCTCGTGTATTTAATCGCCAATTTATAATCAGCACCAACTTTATTGACAGCAACAGACTCCTGCGTAATCTTGTTAGATCCCCACGCACCTGAATAAGTCTCTGTGTAATCAAATACTGGAGCGCCGCCAAATTCATCAGTTACAGCCAAGATATCATTTGAAGTCGAGTCATCACCATCCTGGTCAATATAGAGACTATTCGTTTCATCCATCTTCAAGCGTGCACCCACAATATCTGCAGAAACAGAATTCAACTTAAGACCGATGACACTATCTTCATTTAAATCCTGGTTAAAAAGATTTTCTTGCTTGCTAATACTCCCTGCGTAAACATTAAACCAATCTATTTGACCAAGGGTGGAAATGGAATAAACATTCCAGTCGATCTCTGAAGTTGCAGATGATTCACCAGCTTTCTTGACCGTATTCGTATTCTTAACAGCAAGTTTAAAGGAACCATCAGTTTGCTTTTCAACAGCAAATGTCTCAGATTTAAAAGAACCCGATCCCCAGCGATCAGTCCATTGACCAGCCTGGTCTAAAGATGGAGATTCTCCAAAACTATCTGTAATAGGGATAACAGTATTAGATTCATCACTCAATACAATGTACAAACCCCCTTCTGCATCAGTGTGTAGAGCAGCATTATCAGTTTCAGACGAACTCTCAGTAGACTTCTTAGTAAGCGCAGATAGGTTAATCGTGCCGTTAGAAGATACTAACTCTCCTAAGCCTTGCTGACCATCTAAATTGAGGTCCTGATTGAAATCATTCTCGAACTTCGCGATTTTTCCCCACTTAATATTATCGGGATTAATTACCCCAGCGCTGCTGAGAGTCAATACCTCCCACTCAACATTAGATTCCTCTCCCCCTGTTCCCCAAGTGTCTGTTTTCTTAATGGCTAGTCTGAAGTCGCCGTTTGATAGCTTCTCAACAGCAAAAGCTTCTGACACATGCTTAGAGTCCGTATCCCAGGTATTCTCATAATCGAATACAGGAGCTCCGCCCCATTTGTCCGTAACAGGAATCAATGCATCTGTGTCAGACGAGGGATCAATGTCAATGTAGAGATATTTTGTCGAAGAATCTCTCTTCAGAGAAGCCCCGGTAGTGTCAGAAGTTAAGACATCTAATTTGAGTCCAATAGCTCCATCTGCATTCAAATCAGCATTAAAATATTTCTCGTATTTGGAAATACTATTCACCCCAAAGGAGCGTTCAACATTGTCCCAACTTAAAATTCCATTGGAATCAACAGTGTAAACATTCCAATCAACATTGACGTCAGAGTTCCATGTATTAGTATATTTGATTGCAAGCTTATAAGTGCCATCACCCTGTTTCTCTACAGCAATTGCTTCTGATACATTTGATCCAGTACCCCATTGATCAGCCCAATTATCTTGATGATCAAAAACAGGTGCGCCTCCCCATTGATCGACTACCCCAATAAGATCCGCAGTTGTATTAGCGTCGCCGTCAACATCGATATAAAGCATGTTTTCAGTATTCCTTCTAAGTAAGCTTCCTTGATTATCACTAGAGACAGTGGTAAGTGAAGCTGAAAGGCCTATGCCACCGTCACCATTTAAATCCTGATTGAAGTCTGCCTCAAACTTAGCGATGCCACCCCAATAGGATGTATCCCAATCAATAATACCCGAACTGTTTAAGGAAAGAACGTTCCAGTCGATATTCATTTCAACATCACTTGAACCTTTTGGGGTCCAGGAATTAGTATGCTTAATAGCAATTTTAAATGCGCCATTGGCCTGCTTCTCTACAGCTACGACCTCTTCTAGGTGTGATCCAGAACCCCAGTTGTCGGACCAAGAATTAGAATGATTGAAACTAGGCGAATAACCAAACTCGTCCTGAATACGAATCAGATCTTCTGAGGTTGACTGATCACCATCTACATCAATATAAAGGCTTCCGCTTTCATCTCGTCGTAGCACAGAACCTGACAAATCCGTTTCTACAGTTGACAGAGAGGCAGCTAAGCCCAATCCTCCGTCACCATTTAAGTCCTGATTAAAATAAGACTCATACTCAGCTATCGCTCCCCATGAAGAATTATCCCAGTCAAGAAGACCATCACTATCGAGACTATGTATAGACCAATTTATATTGGTCTCTATTACGTCTGAACCACTCTCTTGATAGGTATTGGTGAATCTAATTGCCAATTTGAAAGAACCATCTTCTTGAATCTCTGCTGCTATTGCCTCTTCCTTGTGTGTATGAGTACCCCAACTGTCACTCCAACTGTTTTGATGATTAAAAGAAGGGTATCCTCCATACTCATCAGCAATTGGAATGATATCTTCAGACGTAGAGCTGTCACCGTCTATATCAATATAAAGACTGTTTTCTAAGTCCCTCTTTAGAATAGAGCCAGTGGTATCTGTACTGATAGATGTTAGTGCAGCACTTAAACCAATACCACCATCACCATTTAAATCCTGCTTAAAGTCATCCTCATGCTTCGTAATGCCACCCCAAGTAGATTTATTCCAATCAATGACACCATTTGAATCAGTGGACAATACCTCCCAATTAATATGGTCGCCATCGCCCCAATTATCAGTCTTTTTAATAGCAAGTTTGTATGAACCATCAGCTTGTAATTCAATTGCAATAGATTCAGATTTATGGGAATTACCACTCCACGAATCCTGGTAATCGAAAGTTGGGCTACCACCCCATTCATCAGTAATGCCTAAAATATCATTAGTTGTAGAAATATCACCATCAGCATCTATGTACAGTGCATTATCTGCATCGCGCATAAGCTTTGCGCCGATAGTATCACTTGAAACAGACGATAAAGATGCTGCTAAACCTATTCCACCATCACCATTAAGATCTTGATTGAAATATTGCTCTTGCTTCGTGATTCCACCCCAAGTTGATTTATTCCAATCAATTACTCCATTAGAGTCTGTGGTTAATACCTCCCAGTTGATATGCTCACCATCACCCCAGTTATCAGTCTTTTTAATAGCAAGTTTATATGAGCCGTCAGATTGTAATTCAACAGCAACTGATTCGGATTTATGTGAATTACCACTCCATGAATCCTGGTAATCAAACGTAGGAGCACCACCCCATTCATCAGTAATGCCTAAAATGTCACTTGTTGTAGAAATATCACCATCAGCATCTATGTACAGTGCATTATCTGCATCGCGCATAAGCTTAGCGCCGATAGCATCACTTGAAACAGACGATAAAGATGCTGCTAAACCTATTCCACTATCACCATTAAGGTCCTGATTGAATTTATTTTCATGCTTGATAATGCCACCCCATATTGTATTATTCCAATCAACAGTGCCATCAGATTTAATACTTACTACCTCCCAGTTTGTATGAATTTCGGGATTACCATTGTAATCAGTAAACTTATCGGTTTTCTTGACAGCTAGAGAGAAGGTTCCATCTGCCTGCTTTTCAACAGCAACTGATTCTGACTTGAATGAACCACTTCCCCATGAATCTGAGTGATCAAAATGCGGCGAACCGCCAAATTCATCAACCACAGAGATTATGTCATTGCTAGTATTATTGTCTCCATCAACATCAATGTATAGGTTCTTATCGGAATCCTTCAGTAGAAGTGAACCAGTCGTATCAGAGTTTACAACTGACAAGGAGGCAAGTAGACCTGTGCCGCCATCACCGTTAAGGTCCTGCCCAAAAATATCTTCATACTTAGCAATTCCACTACTCCATTGAGTGGCATTCCAATCAATGACTCCTTCAGCACTCAACTGAAGAATTTCCCAATTTATGTTTACATCATCTCCATACTGATCAGTCCTTTTAATTGCTAGATTAAATGTACCATCCGTATGCTTTTCGACGGCATAAGATTCAGCCTTTGAAGAGCCTGATCCCCATTGATTCGACCATTCATCAGAATAGTCAAACGATGGAGAACCTCCCCAAGTATCGGTAACAGGAATAATATCGTTTGTTGTTGCATCATCACCATCAATATCTATGTATAAACTTTTTCCGGAGTCTCTTTTTAAAGTCGCTCCATACACATCTGTAGTTATGGGAGTCAAAGCAGCACTCAAGCCGATTCCACCATCTCCATTTAAATCCTGATCAAAATACTTCTCATATTTAGCAATATCGCCCCAAAGACCAGTTTGCCAGTCTAGTACTCCTAAAGAATTGATAGATAATACTTCCCAATTAACATTATCCTCTTGCCCCCAATTATCGGTCTTCTTAATAGCTAANTTAAAGCTACCGTCAGATTGCTGCTGAACAGCATAGGACTCAGATTTATGAGATCCACCTTGCCATTGATCAGAATGGTCAAAGCTGGGTGACCAACCNNAATCATCAACAATAGGAATTATATCCTCAGTTGTANTGANATCACCATCGACATCAATATATAAACTGTTCTCTGAATCACGNAGTAGCTTTGATCCAGTTATGTCAAAAGAAACTGCATCTAAAGCTGCTGCGAGGCCGATACCGCCATCACCATTAAGGTCTTGATTAAAATAAATTTCCTGCTTAGCGATTCCACCCCACTTAGTANTACTCCANTCAATTTTACCNNTAGAAGATATTGAGATAACCTCCCAATCCACATTAACTTCGGANTTCCANGTGTTGGTGTGCTTAATCGCTAATTTGAAACTACCATCTTCTTGTTGNTCAACGGCGAAAGATTCAGAAGTGTTAGTTGAATCGCCCCAAGAATCCGTATGATCAAACCTAGGNGCNCCGCCCCACTCATCGGTGATGGCAATGATCTCAGAATTGCCTTCTCCAAATTCAGAATTGCCTTCTCCAAGTTCAATGTATAAATTCTTATCTTCATCTCTTTTCAATCTTACACCAACTATNTCCGTTTCAACATTTNTTAATGCAGCAGTTAANCCAATCCCGCCATCACCATTNAGGTCTTCGCCGAACAGCTCCTCATATTTAGCAATAGAGCCCCAATTAGTACTTGACCAATCAATAACACCATCGCTGTTNATAGTAATTATCTCCCAATCTGTATGAGTTTCAGTTCGGACATTACTCGANCCACTTTGTGTATCGGAACCANCGGATCCTCCGTCCATATCGCCGCCACTCAACATGTACGAAGAGCCAATGGTGGCCCCACCNCCCGTGGAGTCAGCATGGGAACNANCTCCTATGGATTCAGCGAGCGAATCTCCACTCATGGAGTCAATGTTTGATCCAGTAGAAAGCGTATTTTCATCATTTTCATCACCCCATATTTGCTTCAAGAGGTTTATATCTGCATCTGTGAAATCGTCATTCCAACCGTCTAAACCTATATTGTAAGACATTATCGTATCATCAACCGTAAATGATGGATCAAAGCCATCATCATTTGGATGGTGAAGTCCTAAAATATGACCAAACTCATGAATGATTGTGTGACGCTGATAAGATTCTTCCTCTCCGTCCTTAAGCAATATTTCCCACCATACAGGATTTTCCGGGAAAGCTGGATCTTCTAAATAAGGTATACTCAAGCCGACAACCGAACCGTCATCTAGATCAACATCGTCGAGAAGATAAAAATCAAAAGTGGAATCATCAAAGTTGTAAGTCCTAGTGAAATCAAGATCGATAGTGTCATCAACTTTTTTCACAATTGATTCTATATATTCCTCGTAATTCGACAAACTTCTGGTAAGAGTTTGATCACCCTCGCCAAGATCAAAAGAATCACCGTCTAGAAGCCCTATATAATATTCAAAATTCTCTGTAAAAGATGTGTCAAATATTGACTTTGATGTCTCAATCCAAGAAGAACTATTTATTGCGAGTTGAATCTCTAAATCATTCTCGTTGTTATTGGCGGAAGGATCTTGGCTTGAGTCGAATTGACCCTGGTCGCCTTGAGCCATGCCATCGCCTTGAACCATGCCATCGCCTGGGTCAAAGTCTGATTCTGTAAATGTTTCTACTCTAGTCTTCTTAATTGCAAGCTTAAATTTACCATTTTCTTGCTGCTCGACTGCATATGACTGAGAGGTATTAGTAGATGAGTATCCATCACCGCTCCAGGAATCAGTATAGTCAAAACGTGGTGAGCCTCCCCATTCCTCCCTGATTGAAATCACATCATCAGACGTAGATTTATCGCCATCAATATCGATATACAGAGATTTTTCAGCATCTATCGCAAGAGCAGTGCCAAACGTGTCAGTCTGAACATACGTTAGAGCTATACCAATTGAACCGTCTTCGTTTAAATCTTGGCCAAAAGTCTTTTCGTATGGGGCAATTGATCCCCAGACTTCTGATGCAAAATCTAGGACTCCATCGGAATCTATAGAAAGGACTTGCCAATCTATTTCAGTTTGATCTTGTCCTTCACCCCATTTATCCATATGCTTAATCGCAAGCAAGAAAGAGTCATCTGGCAAGATCTCAACAGCGTATGTCTCTGATTTCCACTCAAATCCTGCATGTGAATCTGAATAGTCAAA
>NHEU02000002.1 GCA_002171495.2 Alphaproteobacteria bacterium TMED93 | reverse complement strand
GAAGACGCTAGAAATGGAAAAATTTTTGTTTTAGTAGATGACGAAAATAGAGAAAATGAAGGAGACTTAATTTTTCCAGCACAATTAATCACGCCAAATATTATAAATTTTATGGCAAAGTATGGTAGAGGATTAATATGTTTGGCTTTAACTGAAGAGAGATCCAAAGAACTTGACCTTAAACCAATGGACAGAAGAAATACTAGCAAGTTTGATACTGCTTTTACAGTTTCTATTGAAGCAAAAGAAGGTGTTACCACTGGTATATCTGCAGCTGATAGGTCTAGAACTATACAAACAGCAATAGATAATACTAAAGATAAAGATGATTTAACAACACCTGGACATATTTTTCCACTAGTTGCAAGAAATGGAGGAGTGCTTTCTAGAGCAGGGCATACAGAGGCAGCTATAGATATAGCTAGACTAGCAGGATTAAATCCATCTGCAGTAATATGCGAAATTATGAATGATGATGGTAGTATGGCTAGAATGAATGACCTTAAACAGTTTTGCACACAGCATGCCCTTAAAATTGGTTCAATAGAGGATTTAATTAGGTGGAGAGTTCATAAAGATCCAATAGTTAAAAGAATATTTTCAGATAAAATGAGCACAGATTTTGCAGGCGAGTTTGATTTTTACAGTTACATTAATCAAGTTGATAAAACTGAGCATTTTGCTTTAGTAAAAGGTAACATTAAGGAAGAGGAGGATATTCTTGTGAGAGTTCAAAAAATAAATTATGTAAATGATTTATTTAAAGGACAATTACAGAATAAAAAAGGAAACATTAATACTATCGAAAGAGCTATGATAGAGATTAACAAAAATAAAAAAGGAGTCCTAGTAATAATAAAAGATAATAAATCTGAATTCACTCAAAAACTAACTGATGTTAAAAATACTCCAGAGTTTAGAGAATATGGAGTAGGGGCTCAAATTTTAAGAGACTTAAGGGTTAGAAAAATGTTATTATTAACTAACTCCAAGCAAGAAATTATTGGTTTAGAAGGTTTTGATTTAAAAATAATAGGAAAAATAAGTTTATAAAGTATGCAAAGAAAAAAAAATATTTTAGTNATTGTTAGTGATTATTATAAAGAAATTTCTAATAATTTATTAAAAGAAACTACCAGTCAACTATCGGATAATAATTTACATTTTACAATAGAGACTGTNACAGGAGTTTTTGAAATACCTTCAATTATTACTTTTGCAAAAAATAAATTTGATGGTTATATTGCCTTAGGGTGTGTTATTCGAGGAGAAACCTCTCATTACGACTATGTTTGTCAGGAAAGTGCTAGAGCATTAATGAATTTATCTTTGGAAGGTTTAGCACTGGGTTATGGAATATTAACTTGTGAAAACTATGAGCAAGCACTAGCAAGGTCTATATCAGAAAAAAATATGATAGGAAAAGGAATAGTTGCTGCTAAAGCATGTATTAATCAAATTGAGCTTAAACGTAAATATACATATGAAAGTTAAAAGAAATGCACGCTTAGCAGCCGTGCAAGTTATATTTCAGTACTATTTTTCAAAATCTGATATTAAGAAAATTATCAAAGATTTTAGTAATTTAAATAAAGACTTCTGTAATGAGAGAGATAAAAGTTATGACAAAAAACTATTTGAAAAAATAGTTTTAGGTGTATGCGACAATCAAAAAAAAATAAAATTACTTATAGAAGAAAATTTATCAAAAAACTGGTTTTATGATCGAGTAGATCCTACTATGAGATCTATTATTAGTTTAGGGGTATATGAATTATCATTTTGTATAAATACTCCACATAACGTTATAATTAATGAATATGTTTCTATAGCTGGTTTGTTTTTTAATAAGACACACACAGGGTTTGTTAATGGTATACTAGATAATATAAGTAAAATAATTAGAGAAAATGAAGGAAACTGATTTAATAAAAAAATACTTTTTGCCATTAAGTAAAAATTTTAAACCTTCCATTAGCTTGCAAGACGACGGAGCAATTTTAAAAAATTTTGATAAAGAAAACTTTATAATAAGTGTTGATTGTTTTATTGAAGGAGTTCATTGTCCTAATGGTTTAGAACCAAAATTAATGATAATAAGAGCTATCTATTGCGCTACCAGTGATTTAGCTGCTATGGCTTCTATTCCATATTGTATGTTTTTATCTTTAACAATTCCAAAAAATAAAGAAGAAAGTTTTTTTAAGAATATATCTATTGGTATTGGAGAAACAATAAATAAAATAGGAATTAGTCTTGCAGGAGGAGATTTGACCTCTCATGATGGACCGCTAGTTATAAGTGTTACAGTGGTTGGAAGAAAAAAATCTTTTACTAAGCCNTTATTAAGAAAAGGAAGTAAAGTAGGCGATTANATAGGCATAACAGGTTTTATTGGTGATGCTCATATAGGATTAAATATACTTGAAAATAAAATCAAAATATCTGATTCTAAACTTAAAAAAAACGCGATTAACTCTTTTCTATTACCGCCTCAGCTTCATAAATTTGCTTGTCACTTATCAAAATATGCAAAAGCTTGTATTGATATTTCAGACGGTTTGGTTGATGACATAAAAAAATTATCAGATTTAGCTAATTGTGGAATAAGTCTCTCTGCGGAAAGAATGCCAATATCTGATAATGCTAAATTTCTTTTAAAGATAGGAAAGTTCACTTTAGAAGATTATTTAACAGCAGGCGATGATTACCAACTGGCTTTTACTTTTAATAGAAAAAATATCCGTCATATAAAAAATTTAGAAAAAAAATTTAAATTAAAAATCTCAATTATAGGAGAATTAATAAACAAGAAGGGAGTATTTTTGAATAATAAAAGCATTAGAGGAAGCTTTTCTCATTTTTAGAAAATAACTCTAAATAGATATTGCATAAAATCATTACATCTGGCATTGTACAAAAATTAATAATTATTAAAGGTGAAATGCAATGGAACAAATATTTTTATTTGCTAGTATCGCAGGTGTTATAGCACTAATATACGGTTTTATAACTGCTAAACAAGTCTTAAAAATGCCTTCAGGGGATAAAAAAATGATGGAAATTGCTGGAGCTATTCAAGAGGGTGCTTCGGCTTATTTGAAAAGGCAATATATTACAATTGCTTTTGTTGGAGTAATCATATTTGTTTTTATTTATATATTTTTAGATTTAAATATTGCTTTAGGTTTTTTGGTAGGAGCATTTTTATCAGGAGTAGCTGGGTTTGTTGGAATGCACATTTCTGTTAGAGCTAATGTGAGAACTACTGAAGCTGCAAAGAAAGGATTAAACCAAGGTTTAAATGTAGCATTTAAGTCAGGAGCAGTTACAGGTATGTTAGTTGCAGGTTTAGCACTGTTAGCGATTTGTTTTACATATTATTATCTTATTAAGTCTGGAGCAGAAAATAGGGAGCTTATTGATCCCTTAGTTGCACTAGGTTTTGGTGCATCTCTTATTTCTATTTTTGCAAGATTAGGAGGTGGAATTTTTACTAAAGGTGCAGATGTGGGAGCTGATTTAGTTGGGAAGGTTGAAGCAGGAATACCTGAAGACGATCCTAGAAACCCTGCAGTAATCGCAGATAACGTAGGTGATAATGTTGGAGATTGTGCAGGTATGGCTGCAGATTTATTTGAGACTTATGCTGTAACAGTAGTTGCAACAATGGTGCTGGCTTCTATTTTTTTTAGTGGTACCTCTGAAGTATTATTGATGAATTTACCTTTGGCGATTGGTGGAATATGTATTATAGCATCGATAATAGGTACCTACTTCGTAAAACTTTCAAAAAATGGAACGGTTATGGGTGCATTGTACAAGGGTTTTATAGTTTCAGCATTGTTAGCGTTAATTGGTATTTATGGAGTAATTGATTATTTTGTCGGTATGAATACTACGTTTTCAAGTTCTAATGGTAGCTTTTCTGCTTTAGATATTTTCTATTGTTCAATTGTTGGTTTAGCGGTTACGGCCTTATTTATTTGGGTTACTGAATATTATACTTCAACAAATTTTAGACCTGTTAAATCAGTGGCAAAATCATCAGAAACAGGACATGCTACAAACGTTATTCAAGGTTTAGCTATATCAATGGAGTCAACAGCAGTCCCAGCAATAATAATTTGTGTAGCAATAATTATTTCAAATACTATAGCGGGATTATTTGGTATAGCTATTTCTGTTACTAGCATGTTAGCTTTAGCTGGAATGGTGGTAGCTTTAGATGCTTACGGTCCAGTAACTGATAATGCAGGAGGTATTGCAGAAATGGCAAATCTCTCAGAAGACGTAAGAAAAACAACTGATAATCTTGATGCAGTAGGAAATACTACTAAAGCAGTTACTAAAGGTTATGCAATCGGTTCGGCAGGGCTAGGAGCTCTTGTATTATTTGGTGCATATAGAGAAGATCTAGATTATTTTATATCTAACTCATCAACATATCCTTACTTTGAGGGATTAAATATAAACTTTTCTCTAGATAATCCTTTTGTAATTGTTGGTTTAATATTTGGAGGACTATTACCATTTTTATTTGGAGCACTTTCCATGACTGCAGTAGGAAGAGCAGCTTCATCAGTAGTTTTAGAGGTAAGAAGACAGTTTTCCGAAAATAAAGGTATAATGACTGGTAAAAGCAAACCAAATTATGGAAGAACTGTTGACTTGTTAACCAAGGCTGCAATCAAAGAAATGATAATACCTTCTTTGCTTCCAGTTTTGGCACCAATTATATTTTATATTATCATAGAAAGTGTAGCTGGAAGATCCGAGGCATTTATTGCTCTAGGAGCTATGTTGCTAGGAGTAATTATAACTGGTCTTTATGTAGCAATTAGCATGACATCAGGAGGTGGTGCTTGGGATAATGCTAAAAAATATATAGAGGATGGGAATCATGGAGGCAAAGGCTCAGAAGCACATAAGGCAGCAGTTACAGGTGATACAGTAGGGGACCCATATAAAGATACATCTGGGCCAGCAGTAAACCCTATGATAAAAATTACTAATATAGTAGCATTATTGTTGCTAGCATTTTTATCGCATTAATTCGGNTCCTCCATTCTTCTCACAAAGGAGTCTAGTAATTCTCTNACTAGACCCTTTGAAAAAACNGATTTTTCAGTATCTACTTTGATAGTATNTATCTTAATNGAAGTATCATTTTTAATTATATCATAGGTTTCTACATTTTGTTTTTTGTTAAACTTAATTTTTAAAACCTTNTTGCTAGAGTTTTTAACCTGAAAATATGCTTTTTCTTTTTGAATAAAAAAAATATAATACCAAATATTATCAGAAAATGTAGATTTAGTTGATGGTTGCCCAAGTATCTCAATAATCTCTGATTTATTAAGTCTAGAGTTTTTTAATATTTTTAATTCTTCATCTGAAAATATATTTCCATGTCTTGAAATTCTTGGGCTACAATTATACATTAATGTAATAATAATAATGTAGCTTATAATTCTAGTCATATAATAAAACATAAATAATTACCAAAAAAAATACTATTAAATAAAATGTTTTTTAATTTTAAAAATAATAAAATCAAAAAGTCTGCATATCTAATCTATAAAAAAATAGTTTTACACTCAAGAAATAAAATTTTTTATACTAATTTAAAAGTTCCAGATACATTAGATGGAAGGTTTGATTTAATTGTTTTACACTTTTACTTTATTCATCGTGTTCTTTTTGGAAAAGAAAATTCTAAAAATAATATTTACAATAATTTATTAGATATAATGTATAAGGACTTTGACTCAAATTTAAGAGAAATTGGGGTAGGAGATCTCTCNGTTGGTAAGAAAATTTATCAAATGTCNGAGGCAGTTGCTGGTAGAGTTAATGCTTATAATAAATCCGGGGAAAGTAAAGAATTGTTGTATAAGACTATATCTAGAAATATATATGGTTCAACAAAAAATATAGATAAAAAAACTAAGTTAATTATGGTAGAGTATTTTTTAATTAATTTAAAAAACATTAAATTAAAAAATTTGAGTGATATTCAAGAGAATAATGATATATTTTNTGATTTAGTAAAATTTATNAANATTTATANGAGGTAAAANTATGGCTGTNCCTAAAAAAAAAATTTCTTCCTCTAGAAGAGGGAANAGAAGATCTCATCATGCCTTAATTGATAGTATGGTTATGGAATGTCCTAATTGTGGGGCAGAAAAAAGGCCACATCACATTTGTCCAAGTTGCGGATACTACAATACTAAACAGGTAATTGAACTCAAGAAAGTAGAAGATAAAAAAGAGTAATTTGTATGTCTAATAGCATCAAAATAGCTATAGATGTAATGGGAAGTGATAAGGGTCCTGAGGCAATNATTTCTGGAGCAGCATTAAGTAAAGAAAGAAATCCTCAGTCAGAGTATATTTTCTTTGGAGACTATAAACTAATCAATAAGTTAGTAAAAAAATTTACTATTTTGCAAGACTCATTTGATGTAGTAGGTACCGAAGAGGTCATTTCACATGATGATAAGCCATCTGTAGTGTTAAGAAAAAGCAAAAATACCAGTATGGGAAAATCATTAGAGTGGTTAAAAAATAAAAAGGTAGACGCAGTAGTTTCTGCAGGAAATACAGGTGCGTTAATGGCACTATCAAAGTTTAAGTTAAGAACTCTAACTGGAATTAGTAGGCCAGCTATAGCAGCCACTATTCCTCATGCAAATGGTGAGTTTGTTATGTTAGATTTAGGAGCAAATATTGATTGTAATGCAGAAAATCTAATACAATTTGCCATCATGGGTTCAGAATTTGCAAAGGTAGTTTTAGGAAAGACAAATCCAAAAATAGGAATTTTAAATGTAGGAACTGAGCAAGAAAAGGGTAATCTTGTTCTACAAGATGCTTCGGAGTATTTGAAAAATAGTTATTTATCTAAAGAATTTATAGGTTTTGTGGAAGGAAATGAAATCACTAATGGTGTTGCGGATGTTGTAGTTGCAGATGGATTTTCTGGTAATATATCACTAAAGACCGCTGAAGGAATTGCTAAATTATGTGCTATTTATATAAAGAAGATGTTTTCAGAAACCTTTTTAGGAAAAATAGCTTACTTGTTAATTANAAACTCTCTAAACTCTTTGAAGTCAAAACTTGATCCTAGAAATAGGAATGGCGCACTNTTTTTAGGGCTAAATGGTATAGTTGTAAAAAGTCATGGTGGAGCAGACGATTTAAGTTTNGCTGCTGCTATTGATATTGCTTTTGAGTTTTCTAAAGAGGGAGTTGGTGATAAAATAATTAGGGGATNAAAAAGTTTTAATGAAAAAGGTAGGGTAATTGATTAGAAAAAATTTAACAAAACAAGATATTGCAGAAAAAATCAATGCTAAATTAGGGTTTTCTAGAGAGGAAGCTAAGACTTTCATAGAATCACTATTTGCTATTATAGAGAGTAAAGTAATTTCTGGAGAGGAAGTAAAAATACCAAAATTAGGAAACTTTTCATCAAAAGATAAAAAAGAAAGATATGGAAGAAATCCTAAAACAGGTGAATATGCAGTNATTAAAAAAAGAAAAGTAGTTAGATTTAAAAGNTCAAAATTATTTAAAGATAATATTAATAAATGAAAACTTCTGATGCTTATAAAACGATAGGTGAGGTAGCTGAATTATTAAAAATTCCTCAACATATATTAAGGTTTTGGGAGCAAAGCTTTTCTCAGGTTAAGCCATTAAAAAGAAAAGGTGGTAGAAGACTATACTCTGAAAATGATATTAATCTGTTGAGAAGGATAAAAATACTTTTACATGACGAAGGGTATAGTATTAAAGGTGTTAAAAGNTATTTATCAAAAAATAAAATTGAAAATATTAAAANNGANGGAAAACTAAAAGTTTCTGATGAAGTNATTCTAAAACTAGAACAAATAGTAGAAAATTTAACNAAAATNAGAAAGCTTTATGACTAAAAAAGTTAAACTTTTACTTCTCTTTATTAGTAGTTTCATTTTAATTATTCTAATTTTTTTTAATAAGAATAATGATAAAAGTGAGGGTTTTTATCTCAGTAAAGATATTAATAGCTATAAGTTATATACCCATAGAGGAAATTTTTTTGATGTTAAAAGCTTTTTAAAAAAACCTTCAATTTTTTTCTTTGGTTTTTTAAATTGCCCTGATATATGCCCCAATACTCTGCAAGAAATATCAAACATTATTGTAAAATTAGGTGAGAAAAGTAATAAAGTAAATTTTTTTTTTGTTACAGTAGATCCTGAAAGAGATACTGTTATCAATATGAGAGAATATTTAGATAACTTTAATGAGAATATTATTGGTATTACAGGAGAAGTAGAAAGTATAAAAAAGTTTTTAAAAAGCATGCATGTTTACTATAAAAAGGTTTTTATTAGCAAAGACTTTTACACATTAGATCATAGTTCTCAAATGTACATATTTAAAAAAAATGGAAATTTTTTTGGAACAATTTCTACAAATGAAGAGGAAAGCATGGTTTTAAAAAAAATCGAGTCGGCTTTTTAATATCGGTGCGTAGCGCAGCCTGGTAGCGCACTAGTCTGGGGGACTAGGGGTCGTAGGTTCAAATCCTGCCGCACCGACCAGTTTTCATTTTAAGTTATTATTAAATAGTCTAATTAATTTTTCCCAATGTCTTAAAGCAGCCTGTTCGTTGTAAGTATTTCTCTCAGGAAAAGCAAAACCATGATCGGTTCCTTGGTATATATCAATTTTTGATTTTATTTTTAAATTTGAAAAAGTTGATATAATTATATTAAGTATTTTCTTCGGAACCCAAATGTCGTGCTCTGCAAAAGCTAAATATAGTTCACCTTTAATATGTTTAGCTAGAAAATGTGGAGAGTCTTTTTTGTTTGTAGCTATATCAACTCCATAAAAAGAAGCAGATGCTCTAATTTGATTATTAAATTTAGCTGCAACTGAAACAACAAACCTTCCGCTCATACAATATCCAACTATTCCTACCTTATTGCTTTTTTCAATTCTATCTTCAATGTATTTTAATATAAATTTAGTATCTTCTATTATCATAGAATTTTTGGTTGAATTCATAGTATCTAACATTTTTTTTAATTCTTCTTTTTTTGTTTTATATTTTATTTGATCAAATGGATAATTTCCTTCAGTGCCATGTCTATAAAATAAATTAGGAAGAATTACATTATAACCATTAGCTGCAATTTTTCTACACATTACCCTTAATTCTTCCCTAATTGCTGGAGCGTCCATATAGAATATTATTGGAGGAAACTTTTCTGTATTTTTAAAGAAAGTTCTGCAATCTAGTAAACCATCTTTAGTATTTAAAATTATTTCTTCTTCTTTCATTTTCCTATATTATAAGTTAAATGAGAATAGTAACAATTTTTTTTTTAACTTTTTTTTTAACTTATTTAACTTTTAGTGAAGAAAACAATAAAGATTGTCAGAGTTATGATTTAAAATTGAAAGAAGCTAGAGATTTTTTTAAAACATATAAGGAAATCGATTTAAACCTTACAATGAGAAGTTCATTCGTAAAAAATTATAATAATTTTTCTTATGATAAAAAGAAACTAAATGTAGATAGATTAACATTGTTTATGCTATTAGATAAAACAGAATGGTTTGTTCTAGGAGCAAAAGAAGAATGTTTTGCATTTTGGGTAAATTTAGAACCTGATAGATTCGTAGAGTTGATAGATGGACAATCTTTAGCTGAAGGACAAGGAATATGGAGAGAAGATTAAGCCCTATTTTAATGAATGATCTAGGTCTTCTATTATATCTTCTACAGTTTCTATACCTATTGAAAGTCTAATTGTATCAGGGCCAGCACCTGCTTTTATTTTTTCTTCTTTAGATAACTGACTGTGTGTAGTAGAGGCAGGATGTATTATTAAACTTCTTGTGTCACCTACATTAGCTACATGCGAAAAAAGTTTTACAGACTCAACTAATTTAATACAAGCTTTGAACCCCTTTTTCAGTTTTATTGTAAATATCGAACCTGGTCCTTCGGGCATATACTTTTTAGCTAGCTTATAATATTTACTTGACTTTAGCCCGGCATATGAGACCTCATATATTTGAGGGTGAGAGCTTAAAAACTTTGCTACTAATTTGGCATTATTTACATGTTCTCTCATTCTTAAGTGAAGAGTTTCTAGCCCATTTAAAATATTAAAAGCGTTTTGGGGTGAAAGAGAACATCCCAGATCTCTAAGTGAGTCAGCTTTTACTTTCATTGCATAGCCAAAGTCTCCAAAAGTTTCAGAAAACTTAATATCATTGTATGATTTATTAGGTTTGCTCAAAGCTGGAAATTTATTGTCTTTTAAATAATTAAAATTTCCACAATCCACTACTATGCCACCCATACTTGTCCCATGGCCGCACATAAACTTAGTTAAAGAATGGGTAACGATATTTGCACCCCAGTCTACAGGATTATGAAGATAAGGAGTAGCTAACGTATTATCAACAATTAAAGGTATATGATTTTTTTTAGCAATTTTAGCAACTTTTTCAATATCAACAATAGAACCATCAGGGTTTGAAAGAGTTTCTATAAAAATAAATTTAGTGTTATCTCTGATACTGTTTTCAAAGTTAGATAAATTATCCGGTTCTACAAAATCACAATTCCAACCAAATCTTTTAAAGGTTTTGCTGAATTGATTTATAGAACCACCATACAGTTTATTAGATGATATAAAATGGTCACCATTATTTAGTAAGGGTATGAAAGCTAATTGTTGAGCAGCATGTCCAGAAGAACATGCTACTGAAGCTCTAGACTTTTCTATGCTCGCAACTCTCTCTTCTAATACTGATACTGTAGGATTAGTAAGCCTAGAATAAATAAACCCAAAATCTTGTAAACTAAATAGACGTTTAGCATGTTCAGTATTATCAAATACAAATGAAGTTGTTTGATATATAGGAACATTTCTTGCTCCAGTTATAGCTTCCGGACTTGCACCTGAGTGAATAGTTTTTGTAGCAAAGCCAAAGTTTTTCTTTTTTTTCATGGCATCATAAGTTTATTTTTCTACTAGATATAATTCCAGAATTTATGCCTCCCCATCCCAGCTCACCACTTAATCTAGCATATTCAATTTTAGGACAGCGATCCATAACAAATTTTATCTTAGCTTTTTTTGCTTTTCTTTCAGCCGTCTTATTAATTACACCAATTTGCAGCCATATTGTTCTGGGTTTTATAGATAAGGCATCATTTACAATAGGCAAGAGTTTTTCATTACTTATGAAAATATCTATCATGTCTGGCTTAAATTTTAAATCAAGTAGACTAGAATAAACTTTTTCTTTAAGAATATATTTTCTTTTTGTAACTGGATTAATAGGAATAATTTTATAGCCCTTCATTTGAAGGTATTTTGCTGCAAAGTTGCTAGGTCTATTTTCATTTGGACTTAATCCTATCATAGCTATTGTCTTTGTATTTGATAATATATTTCTTATATAATCATCTTGATATTCAAGTTTTTTATTAATTAACATACCTTTATATTGACCACTTAGGAGTTCTCTTCTTTATAAACGCCTCTATACCCTCTTTTGCATCTTTTGCTTGCATATTTTTAGTCATCACCTTAGAGGTGTAATCATATGCTTTTTCTATAGGCATTTCTAATTGATTATAGAATGCTATTTTACCTATTTTAATAGACTGAAACGATTTTTTGATTAATTTATTGGAAAGAGCTTCAATTTCTTTTTGAAATTGTTTTTGTTCAGTTACTACATTAATTAATTTAAACTCTTTTGCAAGTTTTGCACTAATTTTTTCTCCTGTTAAAAGCATATACATCATGTCTTTTGGTGATATTTTTCTAGATATAGCTACCATAGGAGTAGAACAAAATAAGCCAATATTTACTCCTGGAGTTTGAAAGAAAGATTTTTTTGTAGCTATAGCAATATCACAACTTGCTACCAGTTGACAGCCGGCAGCTGCAGCTATACCATTTACACAAGCGATAACAGGTTGCGGTAACTCCCTAATTGTCATCATCATTTCACTACATTTTTCAAATAAATTTTTTAGTTTTCTATTCGAACTAGAAAAGCTTTTTACTTCTTTAAGATCGTGTCCGGAACAAAAACTAGGACCTGTAGACTTTAATAAAACTACCTTTATTTTTTTATTGGTTTTTAAAGCATCAAACATCTTTTGTAATAAAAGAATCAATTCAAGTGATAAAGGATTCCTTCTAGATGGATTGTTAAGGGTAATTTCAAAAATATTCCCTTTAATAATTTTATTTAATAATATTTTGTTGGTTGACATATTAGTTACAAATAACTATAAACTATAGATTATTTTAAATAAAGTATATATCGTTAAAAAAATGAGTACTAATTGGGTAAGTAAAACAGAAATAACTAGAAAGTGGTATATTATAGATGCTGAAGGTCTAGTCTTAGGAAGGCTTTCTTCTTATGTTGCTTTTCATTTAATTGGAAAACATAAAGTTATTTATTCGCCTAATTTAGATTGTGGTGATAATTTTATAGTTATTAATGCTGATAAGATAATAATGACTGGTAATAAACTAGAACATAAAATGTATAGAAAACACACAGGTTATCCAGGAGGGCTTAAAGAGACTTCTTATTCAAAAATTCTGAATAGTAAATATCCAGAAAGACTTTTAAGGTTGTCAATAAAAAGAATGCTTCCAAAGGGAACATTGGGTAGAGAACAAATAAGAAAACTTCATATATATGCAGGCTCGGAACACCCACACCAAGCCCAAAACCCAGAGTTAATAGATTTTAAAAACCTTAATAAAAAAAATTTTATAGGTAAGAAAATTGCAAGCTGAAAANATTACAAATACTTTAAAAGTAGAAAAAAAAATTGATTCTTTGGGAAGAGCATATTCAACAGGTAAAAGAAAATCTTCTATCGCAAGAGTTTGGATAAAGGCAGGCAGTGGTAATGTAGTTGTTAATGGAAGAAAAGAAGACAATTATTTCTCCTCAAAATCTCACAGATTACTACTTAATCAACCCTTAGTTTTAACTAATAGGAAAACTGAATTAGATGTTATTTGCACTGTAAAAGGAGGAGGTTTATCTGGTCAGGCAGGAGCTATTAGACATGGTATATCAAGAGCATTAGTCAATTTTGAGCCAGATCTTAGGACAAACCTTAAAAAAGAAGGGTTTCTTACAAGAGATTCTAGAGTTGTAGAAAGAAAAAAGTACGGTAGAGCTAAAGCTAGAAGAAGTTATCAGTTTAGCAAAAGATAATACTTATCTCTAAAATATAGAGGAGAAGTAANATTTCTTATAATAATTCAAAAGTCAATATAGCAGTGATGGGTGCTTCAGGTTATACAGGGTCTGAAGTTTTAAGAATTTTATTAAATCATCCTCTCGTAAAAATTAAAGCATTGATAGGAAAAAGGTCAGCAGGTAAAAGTATTTCTGAAATTTTTACTAACTTTGATGGCATTGAATTACCAACTATAAATGCTCTTGAAAAATCTGACTTTTCAAATATAGATGTACTTTTTTCATGCGTTCCTAGCGGGGTTTTGTCAAAAAATATCGATAAACTTCCCAAAAATATTATTATTATAGATCTTTCTTCAGATTTTAGATTTCAAGATATTGATATTTATAATGCTTATTATAATACGCACAGTAGTCCTTCTTATGTCAAAAGTTTTATTTATGGTTTAACTGAAATTTTTAGAGACAAAATAAAAAATAAAAAATTCATTTCTTGTCCAGGTTGTTACCCTACTTCGATATTATTGCCTTTAATACCTCTACTAAAAAACGATTTAATAAAAAATGAACAAATTATAATAGATTCGAAGTCAGGTATCAGCGGTGCAGGAAGAAACATAACACAGGGCTTNCTTTTTTGTGAAAACTTTGGAAGCATGCATGCATACGGATCTGGAAATCATAGACACAAACCAGAAATAGAACATATTCTTCAATTAGCTACAAATAAGAACTTTAATATTGTATTTACTCCTCATATTATTCCTATTAACAGAGGGATNCTTAGTTCTATTTATATTAAGGCTGATTATAATAATGTATATAAATGCCTTAATAATTTTTACACAGGCTCAAGGTTTATAAAAATTAATAAGCAAGGAAAACTTCCTAAAATTAGTGATGTTGTAGGTTCTAACTTATGCAGAATAGGATTAATTAAAAATAATAACAGTGAATGGATAACTATAATTTCTGTAATTGATAATTTAGTTAAGGGAGCATCTGGTCAAGCAGTTCAAAACTTGAATATAGTTATGAATTATCCAGAAGAGTTAGGACTTGATAATCAATCATTATCACCTTAATATATATACTTATGGTAAAAATTTTTTCTAAATTTTTTATACTGCTGATAATGCTATTTTCATTAAATAGTTGTTCTACAATTTCCGATACAATTGATTTAGCTGGAATTGTTGATAAGACAGAAAATTTTTTATTTGGAAATGAGGAAAAAGATGAAGAAAAAGAGGGCTTAGAAAAAAATAATAACGTCAGTGAGCAAGCCCTAGATGATGAAATACTAGATATTTCAGATATTCCAACAGAAAAACCAGACTTTTCAGATATTGAAAAAGATTTTTTTGAGGGTGAAAAAGACGTTGAAGTAGAAATAGTAAATCAAAATGATGTAATCAATGAGGAAGTAATTGAGAAAGAAGTTGAATTATCATCAGAACAAAAAAATATAGTTGTAATATCAAAGATATTAAAAAACGTTAGAATGAGAGTTAGGACTTTATTGCTAAATTCTGATCCTCCTACGGCAAGTGTGGGAAGTGTAATTTCCTACCAAAAAGAAGAGCAATCAAAACCTAGTTATACTGAGGATGATAAAGTAGCAGTATTCTTTTTCCCTAACAACTCTGTTGTTCCAGATACGCAAGCAGAAAATGTTATTAAGGAGATAGTTGAATTTTATAGTGAAAGCTCTTTAATGTTAGTAGGACACGCATCTTCTTTAGGAGGAGATAACCCAGAGGGGAAGAAAATTAATATGCAGTTATCATTTGCTAGAGCAGAGGCTATAAAAAATATGTTAATTAATAAAGGTTTTCCTATAGATAATATAACTGTTTTAGGAAAAGGCGATTTGGAACCAACACTTAAATCTACTTCTAATAATAGTGATAGCGATGATAGAAGAGTGGAAGTATTCTTATTTTCTAAATAAAAATATTTATGAAAACTAAATTTGAAAGAGTTTCTTTACTTCCCCCTTACGTATTTTCAGAAATTAATAACCTTAAAGCAAAGGAGAGATTAAAAGGTAGAGATATAATTGATTTAGGTATGGGTAACCCTGATCAGCCAACTCCAAAGCATGTTGTAAACAAATTAATATCTACTATTAAAAACTCTAAAACCCATAGATATTCAATTTCTAGAGGAATAGAAGGACTAAGAAAAGCGCAAAGAGAGTATTATAAAAGAAGGTTTGGCGTCAACTTAGATAAAGATGAGGAAATAGTTGTTACACTAGGTTCTAAAGAAGGTTTAGCAAATTTAGCTTCCGCTATAACCTCTAAGGGAGACTTAGTTTTAGTTCCAAATCCAAGTTATCCAATACACCCTTATGGGTTTTTAATCGCTGGTGCTAGTGTGAAAAACATTAAAATGGAATGCCAAGAAAGTTTTTTAAAAAATCTTTCGCTAAAAATAAAACAATATAAAAATAGAGTCAAAGCAATTATAATAAATTATCCTAATAATCCTACAACTGATGTCGTTTGCTTAGATTTTTATAAAGAATTAGTAAACATATGTTATAGAAATCAAATATGGATTTTATCAGATTTAGCTTATGCAGAGATTTACTTTGATATAAAACCTCCTCCATCAATATTACAAATAAATAAGGCAAAAAATATTGCTGTAGAGTTTTCCTCCATGAGTAAGACATTTAATATGCCAGGATGGAGGATAGGATTTGCTTGTGGAAATAAAGTTCTTATTTCAGCCTTAGCAAGAATAAAGTCATATTTAGATTACGGTGCATTCACGCCAATTCAAGTTGCTGCGACTGCTGCTTTAAATGGCCCAGAAGATTGTATAAATGAAATTAGAAGTGTATACAAAAAAAGAAGAGATATATTAATTTCAAGTTTTAAAAGAGCAGGATGGAATTTTCCTCCTCCTGATGCTACGATGTTTGCGTGGGCACCTATACCAGAAAAGTATTCTGATAAAGGAAGCTTATATTTTACTAAACTACTGTTAAAAAAAGCTGGAGTAGCAGTATCTCCAGGTATTGGTTTTGGAAAGTATGGTGATAAGCATGTTAGAATTAGTTTAGTAGAGAATGAACATAGGATTAGGCAAGCAGCAAGAAGTATTAAAAATAATATAAAAATATAATGAGTATTAAAAAAATAGGAATAGGTATAGTTGGTCTAGGAACCGTAGGATCAGGCCTTATAGAAATAATTCAAAAAAATAATAATAGTTACAAAAGTAAATATAATTTAGATTTTTCAATAAATGGTATTTCTGCAAAAAATAAGAAAAAAAAAAGAAATATTAATATTAAAAATTATAAATGGTTTAATGATCCTATTAAAATGACGGAATTCTCTGATATAGATATTATAGTTGAGTTGGTTGGAGGCAGTGATGGATTGGCCCTAAAATTAGCTGAAAAATCTCTTATAAATGGAAAATATTTTGTAACTGCTAACAAAGCTCTTATAGCAAAGCATGGAATAAAAATATTAGATTTATCTATTAAGTATAATTCAAAATTCAGTTTTGAAGCAGCAGTAGGTGGAGGAATACCTATAATAAGACTTATGCAAAATAGTATGATAGTAGGGAAAATAAAAAGTGTTTACGGAATATTAAATGGTACATGTAACTATATTTTAACTAAGATGAGAGAAAATAATTTACAATTTAATAATGCTTTAAAGAAAGCACAACAACTAGGTTTTGCAGAGGCAAATCCTGAAGATGACATAAATGGAGTAGATACTGCTTATAAATTAGCAATTCTATCTAATTTAGCATTTGGTATTACTACTAAGGTATCTGAAATATTTACAGAGGGCATATCAAAAATTGAAGAAATAGATATAAAAATGGCAGAAAAACTTGGATATAAAATTGTTTTACTAGGAATTTCAAACTTGAAAAATAATAAAGTAATGCAAAGAGTTCATCCTAGTTTAGTTTCGAATAACTCTATGATATCAAAGGTAAATAATGAACTTAATACTATAATAATAGATGATGAGATAGCTGACAAAATTATGGTAGTTGGTAAGGGAGCAGGAAAAAAACCTACTTCTGCTTCAGTGATGGCAGATATTTTAAATATTAATGATGAAAATAAAAAAAAATTTTTTGTTTCTAAAAGTAAAAAAGCAAATAATTTGAGTTCACAAGATATCAGCAAGAGAGAAGGAAAGTTTTATATTAGAATGGGAGTTGACGATAAACCCGGAGTATTGGCAGATATAACACTTTTTTTTAAAAAACAGAAAATATCAATAAAAAGTATGTTTCAATTAGATGACAAGGTAAAGAATATTGTGCCATTAATATTTGTTACTCATAAAGTAACAGAGAAAAAAATTAGTTTAGTATTAAAAAAAATGGATGCTTTAAAAAAAATAAAAACAAAAATTGTTTTATTAAGAATAGAGGAGTTATAAAATGAAAAAGCTCGTTGAAATTTATGAGAGAAATTTAGCATTGGAGGCCGTAAGAGTAACTGAAGCTGCTGCTCTGTCTGCGAGCTCTTGGATAGGTTTAGGTAATGAAAAAGCTGCTGATGCTGCGGCTGTAAAAGCTATGAGAAACTCCTTAAATCAGTTAGACATATCTGGAGAGATTGTTATAGGAGAGGGGGAAAGAGATAAAGCCCCTATGTTATACATTGGCGAGAATGTTGGAAGTAAAGTAGGAGGTCCTGAAATAGATATAGCTTTAGACCCTTTAGAGGGAACAACTATATGTGCTACCGGAGGACAAAATGCTCTGACAGTTATTGCTTTAGCCAAAAAAGGCTGCTTTTTGAATGCACCTGATGTTTATATGGAAAAAATAGCAGTAGGTGGAGGTTTGCCTAATGATTTAGTGGCTCTTGATGAAAAACTAGAAGTTAATATTAAAAATTTAGCTAAAGCAAAAAAGAAAGATATTAATGAATTAGTAATTTGTATATTGTATAGAGATAGGCATTTAGAATTGATAAAAAAATGTAGAGAGATAGGAACAAGGATCATGTTGATATCAGATGGCGATGTATCTGGAGTTATTGCGACTGCAGAAGAAGAATCAGGAGTTGACATGTATATGGGTATAGGAGGGTCTCCCGAGGGTGTTTTAGCAGCTGCAGCATTAAGGTGTATTGGTGGACAGATGCAGACAAGATTAAATTTTAGAGATGAAGAAGAAATTAAAAGAGCAAGAAAAATTGGAATTGATGATTTAAACAAAATTTATAATTTAAATGAACTAGCTACAGGAGATGTAATGTTTGCTGCTACAGGAGTAACTGATGGTAATATGTTAAAAGGTGTTAAAAATAAAGAAGGATTTGCCTTCACTGAGTCAATCGTAATGAGGTCATCTACTCAGACTGTAAGAAAAATAAAAGCTAAGCATAGTTTAAAGAGTAAATTATAGTGTATGTATAGAGAGGTTTATAAAAAAGATAATTTATCTGTTAATGGGCTTAAATGGATAACAAAAGAACCAGATTTAGATAGCATAAAAAAGTTAGATAAAAATTTCAATATTTCAAATGTAGTAAAAGATATTATTTCAAATCGAAACTTTTCTTCTCTTGGAATTGAGCAATATCTTTCTCCTACATTAAGAGAGCTTACCCCAAATCCCATGGATCTGCATGATATGGATAAAGCAATAGATATCTGCTACGAGGCTATTTTAAATAAACATAAAATAGGAATATTAGGTGATTATGATGTAGATGGAGCTTCATCTTCTGCTTTAATTTTTAATTATTTAAGGGATATTGGATTTAAAAATTTAGAAGTTTTTATACCTGATAGGGAAAAAGATGGTTATGGTTTAAGTGAAAATGCAGTAAATTTTTTTTATAAAAAAGAAATAAAACTGATGATATGTTTAGACTGTGGAACTAATGATAAGAAAGTAATAAATTATGCGATATCTGTAGGAATAAAAACAATCATTATAGACCATCATGAGCAAAAACAAAATACTGATGCAATTGCTCTTATAAATCCAAAAAAAATTAACGATAGTAGCAAACTAAATTATATGGCAACAGTAGGGCTAGCTTTTTTATTTTTAATTGCATTAAATAGTAAATTTAAAAAAAATAATTTCTTTTCTTCAAAGTTGATAGAACCTAATCTTAAAAAGTATTTGGATTTAGTAGCGTTAGGAACAGTTTGTGATTTAGTGCCTTTAAAAAAAGCTAATAGATTATTTGTTAAAAAAGGAATTACAGAAATAAATAAAAAAAATAACAAAGGTATTAAAACTTTATTAGAAAAGTTAAATATAAAAAAAAATGTAGATGAGTCAGACATAGGTTTTTACTTAGGTCCCTGTATAAATGCCCCAGGAAGAATTGGTGAATCATCTTTAGGATTTAGATTATTAACTACAGAGCATTTAGAACATTGCTCAGATTTAGCAGATACTTTATTAAATAATAATCAGGAAAGAAAAACCTTAGAAAATATTGCATGTGAACAAGCAAACAATAAAATTCTAAACATCAAAAAGAATCAATCTAGAGTTAATAAGAAGTTTATTTTAGTAAGTGACAGTAGTTGGCATCCTGGCATAATTGGTATAATAGCAAGCAGATTAACTAATCAATATAGTATACCAAGTATAGTAATCAGTTCTAAAGCAACAAGTATTAAGGGTTCTATCAGAAGCATTAAGGGCATTAGCGCTGCAGATATTATAGATTATTTGAAAAAAAATAAGACTATTTTAAATGGAGGAGGTCATGATATGGCAGGGGGGTTTACCCTCAAAAATGATAGTATTGAAAAACTAGAAGGTTTATTAAATTCCTTTTTTTCAAATATTATTATAACTGAAAAAAAAAAACTAGAAATAGACACTTCGGTAGATTTGCATGTAATAAATACATCTTTAATAGAGAAAATTTTAGAAATAGGACCCTTTGGCCAAGAAAATGAAGAGCCCACTTTAGTATTGAAAAATGTAAAGGTTGCATATAAAAAAATAGCTGGAAAATCAAACAAGCATATTTTTTGCGTTTTAGAAGATTTTTACGGTAAGACTATAAATGCTATAGCATTTAATCAAGCATACAATGCTTTGGGAAAAATACTTTTTTCAGAAAAAACTTTTAATGTAGCAGGAAAGTTAAGGTTATATAAAAAAAAAAATCAGAGTATTCCTCAATTTATTATAGAAGATATTTTAATTTTATAGCATATTAAATATATGAGTATTAAAACTGTAGTAATTCCTGTAGCAGGAATGGGGACTAGATTTTTGCCAGCTACCAAAGCAATTTCAAAAGAGATGCTGCCCGTGCTTGATAAACCATTGTTGCACTATGCAGTAGATGAGGCTAAGTCGGCAGGAATAAATAATTTTATATTTGTGACTAATATAAGTAATAACTTTCCTTTTTTGTATTTATCGAAAAATATATCACTAGAAAAACATTTAAAGAAAAAAAATAAAATCAAAACCTTAAAAATACTTCAAAGTCTTACTATACAAAAAAGAAATATTAAGTTAGTTTTGCAAAAAAAGCCATTGGGATTGGGAGATGCAATTTTAAGAACACAAAAATATATAAAAGAAGAGGACTTTGCAGTTATGCTGCCTGATGATCTTATATTAGGAAAAAGTTGTTTGAAAGAATTAATCAAAGTTTTTAATAAAGAAAAATCTTCTGTTTTAGCGGCTATGCAAGTTGAGTCTAAAGATGTAAGTAAATACGGTATAATTAAAGGGAATAAAGTTAATTCCAAGATGATGAAAGTTTCTGAGTTGATAGAAAAGCCAACATTGAAAAATGCTCCTTCAAATCTAGCTGTAGTAGGAAGATATGTATTAAAAAATTCAATTTTTAGATATTTGAGAAAAACAAATAGGGGTTCGAATGATGAAATTCAATTAACTGATGCCATATCAGTAAGTGCAAAAAATGAGAAAGTTTTTTCTTTTAGATTTTCAGGTAAAAGATATGATTGTGGAGAGAAACTAGGTTTCTTAAAAGCTCAGATTGCAAGCGCATTACTTGATCCTGAACTTAAAAAAAATATAAGAAGTGAGCTAAAAAAAATATAATAAGAGAGAAAGTTAAATGAAAATTTCAGTAATAGGTAGTGGATATGTTGGTTTAGTAACAGGAGCATGTTTTTCTGAATTTGGATATGAAGTAGTTTGTATTGATAAAGATAAAAGAAAAATAGAATTACTTAAGAAAAATAAAATTCCAATATATGAACCAGGATTAGGAGATTTAGTTAAGAAAAATACTAACGCTAACTATTTATCTTTTAGTAATAACCTTAAAAGCATTAAAGGCTCAAAAATTATTTTTATTGCTGTAGGGACTCCTACAGCGAGAAGAGGTGATGGTGAAGCAGATTTAAAATATGTTTTTCAAGTTTGCAAGGAACTTTCTAAGTTAATTGATAAAAATAATAAACCTATAATAGTAACTAAATCTACAGTTCCTATAGGAACAGGTAACGAGATAATAAGATTGTTTCAAAAACTTTGTCCTAAGTTAAAATATGAAGTTGACTATAATATTGCTTCTAATCCAGAGTTTTTGAGAGAAGGTTCAGCAATTGAAGATTTTTTGCGACCAGACAGAGTAGTTTGTGGAGTAGCAAACCCTCAAACAGAAACAATACTAAAAGAACTTTATAGGCCATTAAATTTAAGAGAAGCGCCAGTTCTTTTTACTGATATAGAAAGTGCAGAACTAATAAAATACTCTTCAAATGCATTTTTAGCTCTTAAAATATCATTTATAAATGAGGTAGCAGATTTATGTGAAAAAGTAGGAGGCAATGTTCAAATGGTTGCTAAGGGTATGGGGTTAGATAATAGAATAGGCTCAAAGTTTTTACATCCAGGTCCTGGTTTTGGAGGAAGCTGCTTTCCAAAAGATACAAGAGCATTATATGCATCTTTTAAAAAAAATAAATTGAAATCTACTTTAATTAAATCTGTTATAGATTTTAACGAAGATAGAAAACTTAAGATGGTAAAAAAAATAAAAATGCTTTTGAAAAGCCCTTATAAACAAAAAAAAGTTGCATTTTTAGGTGTTACATTTAAACCTAATACAGATGATTTAAGAGAGTCTCCAAGCTTAGTTATAATTCCAGAGTTAAATAAAATAGGAGTAGATATTCATGCACATGATCCTGCGTTTAATAAATCTTTTGAGAAAGTTAAACAGTTTAAAAAAGTTAAATGGAAGAAAGATATTTTTGATGCAGTTAAAGGCGCAGATATGATGCTTATTCATACAGAATGGAATGAGTACAGAGGCATTGATTTTAAAAAAATAAAAAAACTATTAAGAAATAAAATTATTTTAGACTTAAGAAATATTTTTAATAGAGAAGAGTTAGAAGATATGGGTTTTTCATACAGTAGTATAGGTAAAAAATAAAATGAGAAGAAAGTTTCACGATAGCATATTAAGAGCTTATGACATAAGAGGAGTTATTGGTGAAACTCTAAATTCGGAAGACGCATATTTTCTCGGATTAAAGTTTTCTAGTTACATAAGAAAAAAAACACACACATCTAGAGTAGTAGTAGGATATGACGGAAGGCTATCCTCCAAATTATTAAATACGCAATTAATTAAAGGGTTAGTTGATGCAGGCAGCTATGTAACTTCTGTAGGTGTATGTCCTTCACCTATGCTATATTATGCTGATAAAATTCTTAGGGCAGATGGTTCTATAATGATAACAGGATCTCATAATCCATCTAATTATAATGGTTTTAAAATGATTGTAGGAGGGAAAAGTATTTATGGTGATGAAATTCAAAAGTTAGCTAAATATAATGAAACACAAACACCTCAAAAAGGTATATCTAAAAGATTTAAAATAGATGACTCATATATACTTGAAATTACAAAAGATATAAAAAATATAAACCCAGATTTAAAGGTGGTATGGGATACAGGAAACGGAGCAGCGGGAAATATTTTAAAAAAAATATTAAAATTATTGCCAGGCAAACATCATTTGTTAAACTCAGAGATAGACGGTACTTTCCCATCTCATCACCCTGATCCTACAGAGGAAAAAAATTTAAAACAATTAAAAAAAAAGGTTTCAATTTCTAATGCAGATATAGGGATTGCTTTTGATGGAGACGGAGACAGGATAGGTATAGTAGACAATAAAAGTAATTTTATCTCAGGAGATAAATTACTTTATATGTTTGCAACAGAAGTTGTCAAAGATAACCCAGGGGCAATAATAATATCAGATGTAAAAGCAAGTAATATGATATTTGAACAAATAAAAAAAATAGGAGGTACTCCTTTAATGTGGAAGACAGGACATTCCTTTATAAAAGAAAAAATGCGAAAAACTAAAGCTTTACTTGCAGGTGAAATGTCAGGACATATATTTTTTGCTGACAAGTATTATGGCTATGATGATGCTTTATATGCTTCTATAAGAATACTCAAAATTTTATCAAAAAAAAATATTATTAATAATCTATTAAAGCCTTTCTCTAAATTAATAAGTACTCCTGAAATTAAAATATTTTGTAATGATAGTATCAAATTTGATATAGTTAAAAGGTGTAAATCCGATATATTAAAGAAGTTTTCTGATGTTACTACTATAGATGGTATTAGAGTCAATACAAAAAAGGGCTGGTGGTTAATTAGAGCATCAAATACACAACCAGCTATTATTGTAAGATGTGAAGCAGAGAGTGAAGCAAACCTAACCGACCTTATTTTAGAAGTAAAGAGCTTTTTAGATAAATACGGTATAAAAAATAATCTGTAATTTTTTCAATTAAGTTGCATCTGTTAAAACTTATTATATATTAATATTATGGCTATAAATAATGAAAATAACTTATTAACTAAGGAAAAAATAAAGCTAGAAAAACCTAGTATGTATGCTGTTATAATGTTAAACGATGATTACACTCCTATGGAGTTTGTAATTTATGTATTGCAATCAGTTTTTAAAAAAAGCTATGAAGATGCAAAGAGTATTATGCTTACTATACACAACGAGGGGAAAGGTATTTGTGGAGTATTTCCTTTAGATATAGCAGAAACAAAAGCTAATCAAGTAGTAGAGTTTGCAAGAATTAATCAACATCCACTAGAATGCAAGGTGCAAAAACAATAATATGATATCAGAAGAACTAGAAATCAGCATACAAAATGCTTTTGAAATGGCAAAAATAAAAAAACATGAATTTCTAACACTAGAACACTTAATGTTAGAGCTTTGTAAAGATGATGAAATAAAAGCTCTATTTAAATTTTATAAAGTTAATGAAAAAAAAGTAAAAAATGATTTAGAACAATTTATAGAAAAAAAATTAAAGGATATTGTAATGGTAGATGAAAGCAGGCCAATGCCATCTGCAGCGTTTGAAAGAGTTCTAAAAAGAGCTGCTCAACATGTTCAAAGTTCTGGAAAAAGAGAAGTGAAGGCATTAAATATTCTGGTTGCAATGTATTCTGAAAGAGACAGCTTTGCTGTATTTTTTCTTGAAAAGCAAAATATGACTAGACTTAATGTAGTATCATATATAAGCCACAAAAAGGATAATAAAATAAATAAAAAAAATAAAGTTTTTAATGAACAGCAAGATGAAGAACCAATTAGCAACAAAGAAAAAAGTATATTGGAAACATTTTGCATAAATTTAAATAAGAAAGCGCTTGATGGGAAAATAGACCCTATAATTGGAAGAGAAAATGAAATAGAGCGTACTGTACAGATTTTATGTAGAAGATTAAAAAATAACCCCTTATTTGTAGGAGATCCAGGAGTAGGTAAAACAGCTCTAGCAGAAGGCTTAGCAAAAAAAATAGTAGAAAAGAAAGTTCCTAAGGTATTATTGAGTACTCAAGTATATTGTTTAGAAATGTCAACTTTATTAGCCGGAACCAGATACAGAGGAGACTTTGAAGAAAGATTAAATAATCTTTTGAAAGAATTAACGGCAAGCAAAGAAAATATCTTATTTATAGATGAAATTCATACTGTTATAGGTGCAGGAGCAACCTCTGGTGGGTCTATAGATGCTTCTAATATTTTAAAGCCAGCATTAGCTAATGGAACATTAAGGTGTATAGGTTCTACTACATATTCAGAATTTAGAAAGTATTTTGAAAAAGATAGTGCTTTAGTAAGAAGGTTTCAAAAAATTGATATAGATGAACCTAATGTTAAAGATGCAATAAAAATCTTAAAAGGAGTCAAACATATTTATGAAAATTATCATAATATAAATTATTCAGAAGATGCTATAGAGCAAGCAGTTCATTTATCAGCTAGGTTTATTAATGAAAGAAAGCTTCCTGATAAAGCAATAGATATTTTAGATGAAATAGGTGCCTCTCAAAACTTAAAAACAAATAAAAATAAGATTATTACTTCCAAGGAAGTTGCAGACATTGTTGCTAAGATTGCAAAAATACCCTCTAAAAATATTAATAGAGAAGATAATAAGATTCTAAAAAACTTGGATAAAAATATTAAACTTTCTGTCTTCGGACAAGATAAGGCTATAAAAGAACTTTGTAGAGTAGTGAGGCTATCGAGATCTGGATTAAGGGATGAGGAGAAAACTATAGGTTCATACTTATTTGTAGGGCCTACAGGAGTAGGAAAAACAGAAATTGCAAAAGTATTAGCAAATGTTTTAAATGTTAAATTATTAAGGTTTGATATGTCAGAATATATGGAGAGACACAGTGTATCAAGACTCATTGGTTCTCCTCCTGGATATGTAGGCTTTGATGAAGGTGGAGCTTTAACAGAATCAGTTAATAAAAACCCTTATGCAGTTTTATTATTAGATGAAATTGAAAAAGCACATCCTGATATTTTTAATATATTATTACAGATTATGGACTATGGAAAATTAACAGATCATAATTCAAGAACAGTAGATTTTAGAAATGTAATTTTAATTATGACTTCTAATGTCGGCGCATCAACTTTAGATAAGAACAGTATGGGATTCACTGGAAAAAAATCAAATGATGATAACCAAGGTGAAATAAATAAAATGTTTTCACCAGAATTTAGAAATAGATTAGACTCTGTAATTAGTTTTGATTTCTTATCAAATGAAGTGATGACTGATATAGTAGAAAAAGCAATCTCCTATTTAGAGGGACAACTATCAGAGAAAAATATTACAATTCATCTATCCAAGGATGCAAAGAAATATCTATCTAAAAAAGGCTATGAGAAAAACTATGGAGCAAGACCTTTGCAAAGACTAATACAAAAAGAAATAAAAGAGCCACTTGCTGAAGAAATTCTTTTTGGTAAATTAAAAAATGGTGGGTCGGTTAATATAAAAATAAAAGATAAAAAAATTATTTTTTTGATTAAGAACTAGATTTATAAGGTGAATATTCCTTTTTAATAAGTGCAATATCATCAAGAACATTATTCTTTTCTATCTCATTGTATTTGCTAAATATCTTTTGTAGCTCTTCATTAAATATGAAATGAGCACTATAAGTGGCAGTTGGAATATAGCCTCTTTTAATTTTATGCGGCCCCTGAGCGCCAGCTTCTACTTTTTTTAATTTTAATTTAATTGCAATTTCTATAGCTTTGTAGTAGCAAAGCTCAAAATGAAGAAAGGGAAATTTTTTATAAGCTCCCCAGTACCTTCCATATAAAGTATTATTTGAAATAAAATTAAGAGCTAAAGCTATAGTTTTTTTTTCATGATATGCAGCAATTATAAGTAAGTTTTGTTTTAGGTTTGTTTTTAGATTTAAGAAAAAGTCTTTTGTTAGATAATCATAAGACCATTTTTTTTCTATAGTAGAAAGATATAATTTATATAAGTCCTCCAGTATAAAATTATTAATATCATNTCCTTTTAGAATTTTTATTTCAANTCCCATTTCTTTTATNGCATTTCTTTCTTTTATAATAGCCTTTCTTTTCTTATAAGATAANGATTGTAAAAAATGNTCAAAGGATAAATAGTNATTATTTATAAAATGATANTGNTCTCCNTATCTAATAATAAAGTTATTGTCTAAAAAGAANTTAATTTGCTTTTCTTTAATAAAATTTATATGAAGACTAGACAAATTTTGTTTAATACAAAAGCTTTTTAAGTTTTTAATAACTACACTTTTTGTAATATCAGATTCAGAATCTTTTATTAATAGCCTTTCACCTGTAATAGGTGTAAAAGGTGATGCAATAATTAATTTAGGATAATAGTTTAAATTAAGTTGCTGATATACATTTGCCCAAGCATGGTCAAAGACAAATTCTCCTTGGCTATTAAACTTTTTATATGCAGCTACACAAGCCTCTATTTTATTCTCTCTATATAGCCTAAAATAAAAAGGGTGCCAACCAGTTCTGTCTTCTAATGACTTACTATCCTGTAATAATTTCAAAAAACTGTAACTAGTAAATAGGTTTCCTTTGCTATTACATTGATCCCATTCTGATTTTTTTATGGAATTGATATTATTACAAACTTTAAAATTATATTTTATTTTCAATCGCCTAAATGAAATATTGAGTCAATTTCTACAGATGCATTCTTAGGTAATGAGTTACAACTTATTGCAGACCTAGCATGGTTTCCTTGCTCTTTAAAAATTTTTTTAATTAAATTTGAAGCTCCATCTGCTACTAATGGTTGCTCATAGAAATCATCTGCACTATTAATAAAAACATTGATTTTTATGCATGATTTTATTTTATTAAGATTATTTCCTGTTGCTAGATTTAGTATTGCTAGAGTATTTAATAAACATATTTCGGATGCATTGATGGCCTCATTAATACTAATATCTTTACCAACCTTTCCTTGGTAGGCAAGAGAACCATCTTTAAAAGGAATTTGGCCTGATATATATATAGTATCTCCAATTATAGTATAAGGTGAGTAGTTTGCTACTGGCTTTACAGGTTTAGGTAGAGCAATATTTAGATTATGTAATGATTTTATTATATTATTCATAGCTACCAATTAAATAGTATTTTTTCATTTTTTTTCCAGTTAGTGGAGTAGAAATCACAGTCTTCTTTATATTTAACTAGTTTAGCAAGTTTATGGTTGTCTATAAACAAAATAGTTTTAATATTTGAATTCATTTTTCTTACTGAAGAGACTTGAGCAGGGCTATCATCAATGAACCATGTTTGCTTATTAGAAAGTTTTGATATTATTGAGCAAGGCGTTCCTTTTTCTCCTCTATTTGTAAAGAAAGGAAAATAAAGTTTATTTTTTTTTAAAGCGCTTTTTCTTAATTCATAAAATTCAAAAGGAATATTAGATAAAATTATTATATTAAATTTCTTTGATATTTTATTAAGTGAACTTTTTGCTCCGTTTACTAGTTTCATATTTAAGGTATGAGCTTTGAAAAAAAAACTTATTATTTTTTTAACTTCCTCTTCATTTAAAGCTTTATTGTTTTTTCTAATTATATTTCCTGTAAGTGCATAACTATTCCAATTAAAAAAAAGCTGATTTGTTTCCAAGAAAATAAGAAAATCGTGCATGAAGTCAAATATTACTTCATCAGCATCACATATTAAGATAGGCTTATTTTTATTAATTATTAAAGATTTAAATGAAGGTGAGGTCTTTTCCAAGAATATAATTCAAGTGAGTTATTTAATCTTTCCTTCTTTAAAAAGAACATGCTTTCTAGCAACAGGATCATANTTTTTAATTTCCATTTTCTCAGTCATAGTTTTATTGTTCTTTTTAGTAACGTAAAAAAAGCCAGTTTTAGCCGTGCTATTGAGTCTAATTTTTATAGATGAAGGTTTAGCCATGTCTTTTTTTATATCATTCTAAATAGCTATGTCAAGTTTATGATTTAGTTTTTTTTTCTATTATTGTTATTGCATCTTCAAGAGACATGCTTTCTGGATTTGAGTAACTTTTAGGCAGACTATAATTTTTATTATTGCATTTTATATAAAATCCAAACCTACCTTTATATAGCTCAACACTTGATTTATGCTTTTCATAAATACCTATTGATTTTATAGAATTAGTTTTAATAGAATTTCTTCTTTTTTTTGGTTGAGAAAGTATATCTACAGCTCTATTTATTCCAATAATTAGAGGATCTTCTCCTTTAGGCAATGAAAAAAACTCTTTATTGTATTGCAAATAAGGACCGTATCTTCCATAATTAGCAAATATAGGAAGTCCTGTTTCGGGATGATCTCCTATTTCTCTNGGAAGTGATAATAGTTCTATTGCATATTCCAAGGTAACATTAGATAAGTCAGTATTTTTTGGTATAGAAGACCTTTTAATGCTTTTCTTATCTTTATTATCATTGCCTAATTGAACATAAGGACCATAAGGACCTTTCTTTAAAATAATAGGAGTTCCTTCTTCATTAGAACCAAGTATTTTATCTTCTACCAACTCCTGAGGTTGATCATCAGTTGGAAAAACTTGACTTCTTATAAAGTCGCAATCAGGGTGACTAGTACATGCAACGAAAGGACCAGTTCCATTCTTTCTCATCTTGATAGATAAATTAGAAGTTTTACACTTAGGACAAACTCTGCTATTTTCTGAATCTTTTTTAATAGGAAAAAGATAATCTTTCATATTGTCGTTAACATAATCATATACTTCTGAGTTAGAAAGTTTTAAAGTGCTTTGGACTTTTTCATTAAAATCTTCCCAAAACTCATTAAGAGCGTCNTTCCACTGCTTATTACCATTAGCAATTAAATCTAATTCATCTTCTTTTTCAGCAGTAAAATTATAATTCATATACTTATTAAAATAATTATCTAAAAAAGTTGCAACTATTCTACCACTTGGTTGAGGAAAAAATCTTTTTGATTTTAGTGAAACATAGCCTCTTTCCTGATTTTTTTTCATTATGTTTGCATAAGTAGATGGTCTACCTATTCCAAATTCCTCCATTTTTTTTATTAATGAAGCTTCTGAATATCTAGGTGGTGGTTCAGTAAAATGCTGATTTTTTTTAATATTTACTAATTTAATCAACGAATTTTTTGTTATATTTTNATTAATTTCTTTTTCATTGTTATTGTTACTGTTATTTGTGTCATATAGCACTTTAAAACCTTTAAACTTAACTTTACTAAAAGATGAGCTTAGTTCTATATCCTTTTCCTTATTACAAACCCTGATTGTTAAGGTTTCTGTAATAGCTTGTGATGCTTGGGTAGCTATAGATCTATTCCATATTAACTCATAAAGCTTTAATAAATTAGGTTCTAAGCTCTTTGATAAATCCTTTGGAAATATTGAGGGGTCACTAGGCCGGATTGCNTCATGTGCTTCCTGAGCATTCTTTACTTTATTTTTAAAGTTTCTTACTGTTTCTGATACAAAGGAGTCACCGAATTTATTTCTAATAATTTCTCTTGCTTTTGCGGTAAACTCTGTTGAGAGATTAGTAGAGTCTGTTCTGATATAAGTAATTAAACCTTTATTTTCTCCATTAACAGCAATTCCTTCATATAGTTTTTGAGCGAGGGACATTGTAACACCAGGGCTAAAACTTAGTTTATTGCTAGCTTCTAATTGTAATGTAGAAGTAATAAATGGAGCAAAAGGACTTAATTTTTTTTGCTTTTTTTCAATATCATCTATTATGAATTCTGAGTTTTTAATTTTTTCTAATATATCATCAGCATATTTTTCAGAATTGATATCAAGTTTTTTTAATTTATTTGAATTAAATGCTTTAAGGTTAGCTTCGATTTTATGCTTTTCTAGAGTTTCAAAGTCTACATTTATACTCCAGTACTCTTTGGAAATAAACTTTTGAATTTCATTTTCTCTTTCTGATATTAATTTTAAAGCTACTGACTGCACCCGTCCTGCTGACTTACACCCAGGAAACTTTCTAATTAAAAGGGGTGATAGAGAGTATCCCATTAAGTAATCTAATGAACGTCTTGCTTGATAAGCATTTACTAAGTTCATATCTATATCTCTTGGTGACTTAATTGAATTCAAAATTGCTTCTTTGGTTATTTCATTAAAAGTAATTCTTAATATATCAACCGATTTTAGTTTATTTGACTTTTCTAATATATTTACTATATGCCAGGCTATAGCTTCACCTTCTCTGTCTTGGTCTGTTGCTAAATATAGTTTTTTACAAGTTTTTATAGATTTTTTTATTTCATTAATATACTTGTTTTGTCTTTCTACTTCTTCATAGTTTATTTTAAAATTATCTTCTACATCTATTCCTTTTTTATTTTGAATATCTCTTACATGTCCATAAGAAGCTATGACAATATAGTCATTGCCTAAGAATTTATTAATGGTTTTTGCTTTAGCAGGTGACTCAACAATTACAAGATTCATAATATAACTTTAGTTAAAAAAAAAAATTATCATTAGTATCTTCTAAGTCAAGATAATTATTTTTTAAAGAAGTCTTTAAAGTTAGAATAATGTTTGCATAATACCAGCATTGATAACACTAAAATAATATTAAATTCTAGAGTGGTGCCAGGAACCCAGAATATTATATTATAAG
Organism: Alphaproteobacteria bacterium TMED93; assembly: GCA_002171495.2. Classification (GTDB taxonomy): domain Bacteria; phylum Pseudomonadota; class Alphaproteobacteria; order TMED109; family TMED109; genus JAYYAX01. The sequence goes on along the minus strand of NHEU02000002.1, from coordinate 6,798 downwards.
AAAACTGAACTATAAGAACAGATTTAAATATAATAACATTTACTATAATAGCTAGCATAGCTCCAGCTGCCGAAATTTTAAATAATTTTACAGAAATCAACCAAGTCATACAAAATAAAAGTGTCAACGGCCATGATATAAAAGCTAGTAAGCCAAGAAAAGATGCTACACCTTTTCCACCTTTAAATTTTAACCAAATAGGAAATATGTGTCCTAATATAGAAAAAAAACCACAAATTACTCCTAGTTCATTTCCATATGAATATGCTAGGAATATAGTAATTAAAAATGTTTTAAAAAAGTCTAAGAGCAATGTTAATGCTCCTAATTTTTTTCCTATTAAACGATTTACATTGGTTGCTCCTATATTTCCTGAACCATAATTTCTAATATCATCATTATTTTTTAATTTATATATCAAGTATCCAAAGGGAATGGATCCAACTAAATAGCCTACAACAAAGAATATAGTTGTATGAAAATTAAATATTAAATTTTCCATCTCTAAAAATTATTTTCCCATCCACCATAGTTAAATAAACTTTTCCAAAAGCTTTTTTATTTTCATAAGGAAAGTTTTTTGATTTACTCTTTATAAGTGCCGATGAAAGGTTAATTTTTTTATTGGGATCAAATAACACTATATCAGCGTTACTTCCTTTTTTTAAACTACCAGCTTTTAAGTTTAAAAGTTTTGCTGGATTCGAGCTTATTAGTTCTACTAGCTTTAAAAGCCCTAATTTTTTTTCTTTTACTAAATTTAGGGTCAGGGGTAATAAACTTTCAAATCCTATAGATCCAGGGGATGCAACTTCAAATGGTAGCCTTTTACTGTCTGTGTCATGAGGTGAATGATCAGATGTGATACATGTTATGACGTTATTTAAGATGCCTAGCTTAACGTCAGCTACACTTTTTTTATCTCTTAGAGGAGGCGACAATTTAGCAAATGTGCGCCATTTTTTTATGTTAGTTTCATCTAATGAAAAATAATGAGGAGAAGTTGAACAGCTTATCTTCAATCCTTTTTCTTGAGCACTTTTAATAGCATCAATAGCAAGGCCAGTAGAAATATTGAGAAAATGTATTTTTCCACTTGTCATTTCAGCTAACCTTATATCTCTTTCCACTTGAATAACTTCTGCTTCTATGGGTATGCCTTTTATCCCTAACTCAGTAGAAAGTGTTCCAGAAGTCATGGATCCACCTTTACTGAGATATTTTTCTTCTGGATGTTGCATTAATAGTATATCAAAGGCACTGGCGTATTTTAATGCCTTATACATAACAGANGCATTATTTACTGCAGTAGTTGCATCGGTAAAAGCAACAGCTCCAGCTTCACTTAATAGGCCAAATTCACTTAATTCATTGCCNTCTAGTTTTTTAGTTATACTTCCTGTNGAAAAAATTTTCACATGGCTTTCTTTTCTAGCTTTTCTTTGTAGTAGTTCTACTATAGAGACATTGTCAATTATAGGATTTGTATTAGGCATACATACTAGGCTAGTTATTCCAGAAGATGCAGCAGCTTCACTAGCGTAGGAAAGATTTTCTTTGTGTTCATCACCTGGTACTCTCAAATGACATTTTAAATCTACAAATCCAGGAGATAATATCAAATTCTTACAATTAATGACTTCATTGTTGTCTTTATATTTTGAATTAAATTTTTCAAATGAAATTTCAATTATTTTTTTATTTTCGACAGTAAGGGTTCCCAATTTATCAATTTTTTGAGTAGGGTCTACAATACGTGCATTAATGAATATAGTTTTTTTCATAATAATTATTTTTTATTAATTTATTAATTACAGACATTCGAACTGCAACTCCTAGTTTAACTTGTTCTAAAATAAGTGATCTTCCTATATCATCCGCAACATCACTATCTATTTCAATCCCTCTATTTATTGGACCTGGATGCATTACTAAGGCATTTTTTTTTGCTTTATTTAATTTCTCACCATCCAATCCCCAAAATCTAAAAAATTCTTTTTCTGAGGGAACAAAAGATCCCTTCATTCTTTCCTTTTGTATTCTTAATACCATTATTATATCCACACCATCTAATCCTTCATTAATATTTTTACAAACTTTAACATTCATATTTTCAATTCCAGGAGGTAGAAGTGTAGGAGGNCTTATAACCCGCACCTTTGCCTTAAGTTTATTTAATAAATATATGTTAGACCTTGCTACTCTACTGTGCAGAACATCTCCCATTATTGCTACTTCTAAACCGGATATTCTTTTCTTATGTCGTAATATAGTTAGGACATCCAACAAGGCTTGTGTAGGATGTTCATTACTCCCATCACCAGCATTAATAACTGAGCAATTAACTTTTTCAGATAAGAGATAGGGCACTCCACTCATGTTATGTCTCACTATCAAGATATCAGGGCTCATTGCATTAAGTGTCATTGCTGTATCAATTAAAGATTCTCCTTTTTTTATAGATGAAGTAGCGACTGCCATATTAATTACACTAGCTCCAAGTTGTTTTCCTGCTAGCTCAAATGAGGTTAAGGTTCTAGTAGAATCTTCAAAAAAAAGATTAATTATATTTTTACCTTTAATATTTTTAGATATTTTATATGTTTTATTTTTATTTAAAAATTTATTAGCATCCTTTAGAATACTCTCTATTTCTTTCACACTTAAGTCTTTTATAGAAAGCAAGTGTTTAATTTTCATATTTTACCTCAGCATCATAATTTATTCTATCAAGCACTCCTTGTAAAACCCAAGTTGCTGAAGCACAGTCAATATATTTTTTAATATTTTTTTTCTTTAATCCATTATTTATCATTTCTCTTTGTATGCCTTCTGTAGAAAATCTTTCGTCCCACATAAGAACAGGTAGTTCTATTTTTTTTCTTAAATTTCCAGCGAAAGTAATAATAGACTGTGCCTGTCTTCCTTTAGATCCGTCTTTGTTTAATGGAAGCCCAATTACTAGCCCATCTACATTATTGTTTTCAACTATTAATTGAATCTTATTTATATCTTTATCAAGTTTTTTTCTTTCTATTAATATATGACTTAAAGCTACTTTTTTTCTATCATCTGATAAGGCAGTTCCAATCATATTCTTGCTAGTGTCTAGAGACAAAACTTTTCCTTTAAAGGACAAAAAGCTTTTAAAAATATTTATATCAAATGTGATTGTACTTTTGCATTTAGTGTGTACTATAGAATTTATAGAATTCATTCTATGTATGATAAATAACATAAAATAAAAAATATTAAACAAAAATGTTAATAGATGAGAAAGTTACGAAAAAAATTGCATTTTTAGCTAGAATAGGGCTTACAGAAAAAGAGGAAGAAGATTTTTCAAAAGACCTATCGAAAATATTGAAATGGATGGAGGATTTAAAAAAAATAGACGTAAAAAATGTAGAGCCTTTAAGAAATGTAAATGATATTGAACTTTTGGAAAGAGAAGACATAGATTTTTCTAAAAACTCAGACCAGAGCAAGTTATTAGCAAATGCTCCTAAAAAAAATGGAAACTTTTTTACGGTTCCTAAAGTAATTGAATAAAATGAATGAGCTTCTAAAACTATCACTTGTAGAAACAGTTAAGTTGATTAAAACTAAAAAAGTTTCTGTTAAAGAAATAATAGAGGCATATATTAATAGATTAGACGATACAGAAAAATATAATATGCTTTCAGAAAAGAATTATGATGAGGCATTAGAACTAGCAAATAAAATAGACTCAAAAAAACAGGAAGACTTTAGACCATTGGAGGGAATACCAATAGCAGTAAAGGATATTTTCTGTACTGTAGGAAATAAAACAACTGCAAGCTCAAAAATCTTAAATAATTTTTTTGCGCCTTATGAATCTACAGTTACTAAAAATTTAAAAAATGCAGGAGGTATTGTTATTTGCAAAACTAATATGGATGAATTTGCAATGGGGTCAGCTAGTGATACTTGTAATAAAGGAGAAGTCATAAACCCTTGGACTGATGATTTTTCTAAACCTCTTACACCAGGAGGATCTTCAGGAGGTTCTGCGGCAGTAGTAGCTGCATCAGGAGCATGTTTCTCTTTGGGAACGGATACTGGTGGTTCTATAAGACAGCCTGCTTCTTTTTGTGGAAATGTTGGTCTTAAGCCTACTTATGGAAGGTGCTCTAGATATGGAATAATAGCATTCGCCTCATCTTTAGATCAGGCAGGTCCTATTTCTAAGACAGTTGAAGATGCTGCGTATGCACTAACTTATATGGCGTCTTGGGATAAAAATGATAGTACATCAGCTAACGTAAAAATGCCTGACTTATTAAAAAATATTAAAGAAAGTATAAAAGGTTTAAAAGTAGGAGTACCTAAAGAGTATATTATTGATGGTATGTCTGATGAAATCCAAAAATTATTGGATAATGGAAGGACATGGTTGAAGGATCAGGGCGCAGAAATTATTGATATATCTTTACCTCATACAAAAGTAGCGTTGCCTTGTTACTATATTATTGCTCCAGCGGAGGCTTCAGCAAATTTAGCTAGATATGATGGAGTAAAATTTGGTTATAGAGCAGAAGGTCCATTTAAAGATCTAAATGATATGTATTGTAAAACAAGAGGTGAAGGGTTTGGTAAAGAAGTAAAAAGAAGACTGCTAATTGGAACTTATGTACTATCTTCAGGATACTATGACGCTTATTATATTCATGCTCAAAAAGTAAGAAGAAAAATTGTTGAAGATTTTAATTCAGCTTTCAAGGATGTAGATGTAATTTTAAGTCCTACAGCACCGAGCGATGCATTTGTGTTAGGAGAAAAAAAAGAGGACCCTATAAATATGTACTTAAATGATGTTTTTACTGTTCCTTCTAGTTTAGCAGGTTTACCAGCAATTTCTATTCCTGCAGGACTAAGTAAAAATAATAAACCTTTAGGATTACAACTTATTTCTAATAAGTTTACTGAAGATACTTTGTTAAAAACTGCATTTGCTCTTGAGGAAGCTGCATCTTTTACCCACAGGCCTAATTTAGAAAAATAATATGTCAGAAGCAAGACCATATAAAATATCAGGAAAAACAGGAAGCTGGGAAATTGTAATAGGATTAGAGGTGCATGCTCAAGTTTCTTCAAAATTAAAACTTTTTTCTAATGGGTCTGCTAGCTTTGGTAGTAATGAGAATGAAAACCTAGACTTATTAGATATAGGTCTTCCTGGAACTTTGCCAACTATTAATTCGTTTGTAATAGATCAAGCTATAAAGTCAGGATTAGCATTAAATGCAAAAGTAAATAATTTTTCAATATTTGATAGAAAAAATTACTTTTATCCAGATTTACCTTTGGGTTATCAAATTAGTCAATATAAAGAACCTATAATTAGTGATGGTTATATTGATATAGATATAAATGAAAGTGACTCCAAAAGAATAAGAATAGAAAGACTACACCTTGAACAAGATGCAGGTAAATCAATACATGACCAAAGTCCTGAGGATAGCTTTATAGACTTCAATAGAGCAGGAGTGGCTTTAATGGAAATAGTTAGCTATCCAGACCTGAGTGACTGGGAAGAAGCAGGAGATTATGTTACTAAGCTTAGAAACATTCTCAGGTTTGCGAATACTTGTGATGGTAATATGCAAGAAGGTTCTCTGCGATGCGATGCTAATGTATCAGTTAGAAAACCAAATGATGATCTAGGTACTAGATGTGAAATAAAAAATTTAAATTCAATAAAAAATTTAATGAAAGCAATAGAATTTGAAGCAAATAGACAAGTAGCATTATTAGAAAGTGGAGAGACTATTGCTCAAGAAACTAGATTATTTGATGCCAATTCGGGAAAAACAAGAACTATGAGGTCAAAAGAAGAGGCACATGATTACAGATATTTTCCTGATCCAGATCTATTACCACTTAAAATACAAGAGGATAGAATTCATAAAATTAGTAAAACACTTCCGGAGCTTCCAGCACAGCTAAAAGAAAGATTAAAGTCTCAATATAAGCTTGGGTCGTATGATGCTCGTGTTATATCAGCTGAATTAGAAACGGCAAAATACTTTGAGGATTTATCTGAAGGAAGAGATCCCAAGCAAGCAGCCAATTGGATTATTAGTAATTTGTTTGGTAAATTAAATGGGATCGATAAAAGTATTAGTGAGTCTCCTATTTCATCTAAAAAGCTTGGAAAACTTCTTGACTTGGTTAATGATGGTACAATCTCTAACAAGATAGCTAAAGAAGTTTTTGAAGAAATGTTTATATCATCTAAAGAGGCTAAGGAAATTATAGAAGAAAAAGGACTAAAACAAATTAGTAATGAAGATGATATTGAAAAACTAGTAGATAAAATAATATTAGAAAACGAGACACAGGTTAATCAATTTAAAGAAGGTAATACTAAAGTTATGGGGTGGTTTGTAGGGCAGGTAATGAAGCTTACCAAAGGACAGGCTAATCCAGGAATTGTAAATAAAATTATTTTAAAAAAATTAAATAATTAGTTATGTTTTACGATATAAAAAAAAATAATCATGGTTTAAAGTATAATCCTTTTAAATCTTGTATTATTCCTAGACCTATTGCTTGGATTACTACTGTTAGTAATGATGAAATAGATAATTGTGCCCCGTACAGTTTTTTTAATGGGGTAGCTTCTGATCCTCCAATGATAATGTTTGCTAATAACGGTCCTTCTCCATCTAAAAAAGGTCCTAAAGATACTTTCTCAAACATTAAGAACAATAAAGAATTTGTTGTGAATATAGCTACATATGAAAGCAAAGATAAAATGAATGAAACCTGTAT